>NZ_FR895075.1:0-5030 GCF_000434655.1 Clostridium sp. CAG:43
TATAAGCCCTGAGATGTGAAAATAAAAGTATTTCACATTTCAGGGCTTTTTTGTTTCAAAAATTGTATCATATGAAACAAAAAACGCTCCGTGAGGATGCACACTTGCGCGAAGCAGAAATAGGTCGCAGGCGACCGCGTTCGGTGCGAGAATGTGCCTTGGCACATTCTTTTGATAGAAAGGTGGGGAAAAAGATGGAACGAATCCATGTAAAGGTTCCCGGTGAGCAGCCACAGGATCGGGAATATATGAGGCAGGCGTTAGCACTGGCAGAAAAAGGGCAAGGATGGGTCAATCCGAATCCGATGGTCGGCGCGGTGCTGGTAAAGGATGGACGCATCATTGGCGAGGGATATCATACACGATATGGACAGCTTCATGCAGAACGGGAAGCATTTAAGAATGCGGCAGAGCGGGGCGAAGAGACGGCGAGAGCAGATTTGTATGTGACGCTGGAACCCTGCTGTCACACCGGAAAACAGCCGCCGTGTACGGAAGCGGTGCTGGCATCCGGGGTGAAGCGCGTGATTGTCGGCTGCACGGATCCGAATCCGGTGGTGGCAGGGCGCGGCATCCGGATTCTGAGGGAAAAAGGGCTGGAAGTGGTGGCCGGAGTTTTACGCGGAGAGTGTGAACGGCAGAATGAGGTGTTCTTCCATTTCATGCGGACGAAACTTCCGTTTACGGTGCTGAAATACGCGATGACACTCGACGGAAAGACAGCGACGGTGTCGGGTAAATCCCAGTGGATCACGGGCGAGGCGGCGCGGAAGCGGGTGCATGAGGACCGCGGGCGTTATATGGCGATTCTGACAGGCGTTTCGACGGTGCTGGCGGACAATCCGCAGCTGACCTGCCGGATTCCGGGAGGGAAAAATCCGATCCGGGTGATTGCAGATACGAAGCTTCGGACACCGCTTTCATCGACCGTGGTACAGACCGCGCGGGAGACACCGACCTGGATTGTGACGGCGGTATCGGATGCCGGAAGAAAGAAAGCATATGAGGACGCCGATTGTCGTGTTTTAAGTGTCCCGGCAAAAGAGGGAGAACTGGATTTGCAGGCGATGATGCAGCGGCTGGGCGAGGAGAAAGTGGACAGCGTGATGGTCGAGAGCGGCGGGACGCTGGCATGGTCGTTTTTAAAGGCAGGGCTTGTGAACCGGGTGCAGGCGTACATTGCTCCGAAGATTTTCGGAGGGGCAGGCGCCCCGACCCCGGTGAGGGGAACCGGCGTGGATGCGCCGCCGGAGGCATTTCTTCTTAAAAAGCCGGAGGCAGTGTGGCTGGGAGAGGATCTGCTGCTGGAATATGAGGTGTCCGGTCAAGATGCATGAGGCGGTGTTAGAACGGGAAAAAATCGCTGATTTGAAAAGGAGAAAAGATGTTCACAGGAATCATAGAGGAAGTGGGAAGGATCCGTGCGATTGAGCGCCAGGCAGTCTCGGCACGGCTGACGGTTGCTGCGTCTAAGGTGCTCTCGGATGTCCATCTGGGCGACAGCATTGCGGTCAACGGTGTGTGTCTGACGGTCACGTCATTTGGGAGAGATTATTTCTGTGCGGATGTAATGCATGAGACTCTGAACCGTTCGTCCCTGGGGGCACTGGGTGTCAAAAGCCCGGTCAATCTGGAGCGGGCGATGCTGGCGGGCGGACGGTTTGGCGGACATATCGTCTCCGGTCACATCGACGGAACCGGAACCATCCGGGATGTGCGCCGGGACGGAAATGCCGTCTGGTATACGATTCAGGCCTCAGAACCGATTCTGCGGCTGATTGTGGAAAAAGGATCGATCGCGATCGACGGAATCAGCCTGACGGTCGCACGGGTGGATCACGTATCATTTTCCGTTTCTATCATCCCGCATACGCTGCAGGAGACAGCGCTAGCGTTTAAGCGGGCAGGCGATATCGTCAATCTGGAAAATGACTGCATTGGAAAGTATGTGGCGAAGCTGATAGGAGCGGAAGAAGAGGATAAGGCAGGAAAGGGCATGACAAGAGAATTTCTGCAGCGGTATGGATTTTAATAGAGGAGGAGAACAATGAAGCAGTTTGATACAGTTGAAAAGGCTCTGGACGAGCTGAAACAGGGACATTTAATCCTGGTTACGGATGACGAGGATCGCGAAAATGAAGGCGATCTTATCTGCGCGGCAAGTTTTGCCACGACAGAAAATGTCAATTTCATGGCGACGCATGCGAAGGGCTTAATCTGTATGCCGATGAGCGCAGAAATCTGCCGGAAGCTGCAATTCCCACAGATGGTGATGGATAACACGGATAACCATGAGACGGCGTTTACCGTATCGATCGACCATAAAACGACGACCACCGGTATTTCTGCCGAGGAGCGCGGTATTACGGCGCGCGCGTGCGTGGATCCGGACACAAAGCCGGATGATTTCCGCCGCCCGGGACATATGTTTCCGCTGATGGCGAAGAAAAACGGTATTCTGGAGCGCAACGGTCACACAGAGGCGACGGTAGACCTGATGCGGCTTGCAGGGCTGCCGGAATGCGGTCTGTGCTGCGAGATCATGCGCGAGGATGGAACGATGATGCGGTCGGAAGAATTATTTGCGATGGCAGAACAATGGGGTCTGGCGATGATTTCCATTAAACAGCTGCAGGAGTACCGCAAGAGACATGAAAAGCTGGTCGAGTGTGTGGCGGAGACGCGGATGCCGACGAAATACGGCGAATTCCGCGCGTATGGCTACCTGAATCTCTTAAATGGAGAACACCATGTGGCGCTCGTCAAGGGCGATATCGGAGATGGGAAAGATGTACTCTGCCGCGTACATTCGGAGTGCCTGACCGGCGATGCATTTGGTTCCCTGCGGTGCGACTGCGGACAGCAGCTTGCGTCGGCGATGACCCAGATTGAGAAAGAGGGACGAGGCGTTCTCCTCTATATGCGGCAGGAAGGACGCGGCATCGGGCTTTTAAATAAGCTGCGCGCCTACAAGCTGCAGGATGGCGGCATGGACACGCTGGATGCGAACCTGGCGCTGGGATTTAAGGGCGATCTGCGGGAATACTACATTGGGGCACAGATTTTAAAGGATCTGGGAATCAAGACGCTGCGTCTTCTGACCAATAACCCGGATAAGGTATATCAGCTTTCGGATTTTGGCATGGAAATCAAGGAGCGCGTGCCGATTCAGATGGAGGCGACGCCGTATGATGGATTTTACCTGAAAACGAAGCAGGAGCGGATGGGACATATTTTGAATTTTAAATAGAAAAAGTGACAGGCGAAAATAGATCGTCGGAAAGGATGGTACTTATGCGTACATTTGAAGGAAACGTAGTAGCGGAAAATAATATGAGGATCGGAATTGTGGCGGCACGATTCAATGAGTTTATCACCTCGAAACTGGTCGCAGGCGCGCAGGATGCGCTGCGCCGTCACAATGTCTCGGAGGAGGACGTAGATGTTGCGTGGGTTCCAGGTGCTTTTGAGATTCCGCTGATTGCGTCGGAGATGGCGAAGTGCGGAAAGTATGATGCGGTGATCTGCGTGGGTGCAGTTATCCGTGGAAGCACAAGCCATTATGATTATGTGTGCAGCGAGGTTTCGAAAGGAATCGCACAGGTTTCTCTGGCAAGCAGCGTGCCGGTTATGTTCGGTGTGCTGACGACGGATACGATCGAGCAGGCGATCGAGAGAGCGGGAACAAAGAGCGGAAATAAGGGATTTGACTGCGCGATGGGAGCAATCGAGATGGTGAATTTGCTGCGGGAGATCCGGAAGTAAAAATAATCAGGTAATCGGGCATCGAAAAAGCCAGGACTGCGGAATGCTGCAGCCCTGGTTTTTTTGTCTTAGGAAAATTCGTCCATGCGCCAAGTTTTGGTGTTACTCTGTTTTCAACAGCCCCTGTTCCGTATAATATTTCTCCGCTCCCGGATGCAGCGGAATAGGAAGCTGGCTGCATATATATTCCGGATCAGATAAGTTACTTAAGGATGGGTGGGTGCTGATCAGTTCTTCACGGGATTCGTCGAGAATCTTGGTGATGGTGTAGACCAGCTGTTCGTCCATGGATGCGTCCACGCAGAGAAGGCATTTGATTCCGAAGGTTTTCAGTGTCTCGGTTTGTCCCGGATAGGTACCGGCTGGGACGGTGGCGCGGACGTAGAAGGGGCTGGCTGCAAGAATTTTTTGCAGTTCTTCGTCAGTGTACTCCAGCAGGCGGCAGGGCGTCTGGCTGGCCAGATCGGTCAGGCTGTGGACCGGGATTCCGGCGAAGCTGTGGACGGCGTCGAGTTTACCGTTTAAGACAGAGTCCACGCTGGCGGAGAAGCTGTAGTTTTCAAGGGCAGTGTTGGCAATATTGAGCCCGGCTGCCTTGAGAGCGGTGCGGGCGGAAAGCTCCGTGGTGGATCCTTCTGGTCCGACGGCAATGTGGTGTCCGGCGAGTTCATGAACGTAGGAGATATGCTCGGATTCCGGCACCATCCAGGTGGACAGGCTTGAATAGACGGCCCCGATCGCCCGCAGGGATTCGACCGGATGACCGGAAAATTCGTCCGTTCCCTGATAGGCGGAAAATGCCACATCGCCGCTGACCAGTCCCATATCAAATTGTCCGTTTTTGATATTTTCCACGTTCGTGTAGGAACCGTTGGAGGCGCTTAAATTGACCTTGAGCTGTTCATCGTGTTCGCTTAAAACAGAGGCGATGGCACTGCCAACCGGGTACATGGTTCCGCCGCTGTCGGCAGTTCCAATGGTCAGAACGTGCAGTTCTTCGTCTGCTTCATTGGGATGGTCGTTGACCCGCGCATCTGCGGAGGTGCTGCCGGAACAGCCGGAAAGTCCGAGCAGGAAGGTAAGAAGCATCATTGGTGTCAATTTTACTAGTTTTTTTATTTTCATAGATCTCACCTTTTCGTAGTTTATCAGTATATAAAAAAACGCAGCGGTTCTGTCGAATGCTGCCTTAGCGATTAAAAGAATATTAAAACTCTGTAAAAAGTATAACATAAAAAACAGTGATAAGACAAGACCAAGATAGA
>NZ_FR895075.1:5108-11904 GCF_000434655.1 Clostridium sp. CAG:43
GCTCTTCTTTCAGGTTACATTTTCAATTGAGCCTTAGGTATGTTGTTATATAAAAGATGTCTTATATGAAGTGTTCCTATCTCGTCTCAGTGATTATTTTGTAATCAGGCTGGAGAAGATGGAAAGGAAAATCGGGTTGTAAATATCGTCGATGATAACTGCGAAGGACGGATACAGAACCCAAGCAACGGTGTGCCATCCATACTGATCCATAACGGCTTTCTCGTTTGCTACTGCGTTCGGACCTGAACCACAGCCCCATCCACAGTTACCAGCTGCCATAACAGCTGCACCGTAATCGCGTCCAAATAAGTTGAAGGATACGAAGATTGCAAAGAGTGCCATCAGGATAGCCTGTGCAAGGAGGATGATACCCATCTGACCAGCTACCGGAGCCAGCTTTGTGATATCGATGGTCATCAGAACCAGTGCCAGGTAGAGTTCCAGGAACATATGCTCGATAGCGTCGATCTCCGGAACCGGGAATTCGATACCAGCTGCATCCATGATGTTTCTTGCGATAGCACCTGCGAACAGACAGCCGATGAATTTCGGCATCTCGATCATCGGGATGTTGTCTAACAGGCAGTAGATCGGCATACCAAGTGCTGCTACAAGCAGAGACAGGGCGAATGCCTTGATCATACGGGTGTTGTTAAGAACAGCTGCTGAACCAGATTTTGAGGATTCCGGTCTGTCGTTCGGGTCAGATTTCAGACCGTGACGGGAAATCAGGAAAGCTGCAACCGGACCACCGATTAAGGAACCCATGATGTTGCCCATAGTACCGGCTGCTACACCGACTGTGGTTGCATCCGGAGCACCCATGTTCTCGAAGATAGGACCAAATGCAGAAGCAGTACCAACACCGCCGGACATAGCTGAGGAAGAACACTGCAGAGCCAGAAGCGGATGAAGACCGATGGCGCTGCCTACCAGGTAACCAACGACATCCTGTAAGGTAATCAGGACACAGGCCGCAACTGCGATTGCGATACAAAGCTTTCCGCCTGCATGCTTTAACATCTTGTAGCTGAAGCCGAAACCTACGCACAGGAAGAATAAGTTCTGGCATAAGTCTTTTACGATTTTTGCATCAAAGGAAAAACCGATGATTCCGGAACCCTTGATGATAGATACAACAACAGAAAAGATGATACCGGAGATAACCGGAGCCGGTATAGCATATTTTCTGAGCAGGGCGCTGTGAGCGACAATCGCGCGTCCTAAGAAGATAACGATGGCTGCGAAACCAAGTGTGGTCAGATACTCGAACTGGAATGTTGCGATGGCACCGTCGGCTGCCGGTGTGTAAGTTCCAAAGTATCCCATAATGTGTTCTAACATAGAACTTCCCTCCATTCTTGTTTAAGAATTTGTTTATTTCTTTTATAAACAGTTTATAAGATTGAAAAAGGGAAGTCAATTTATGTAATTTTAAATACAGTTTTGTAAGTATTGTAAATAAAAATGACTATAAAAAAGCGACTGCAGTATAGATTTGGCTCTATGGTGAATCTGTACTGCTGCAGCCGCGAAAAGGCAGGAAAAACCTGTATATTGCTGGAAAACGAAGATGTTCCTATTTTCCGGAATATCTATATTTAATAGAAGGGCGTCCACCGGTCTGGTAATCGATCATGCTGACCAGTTCGTTGGTTTCAACTAAGTAATTTAAGTACCGCCGGACTGTAATACGGGACAAATGAACCTGTTCCGAAATCTGTTCGCTGGACCAGACCTCCTCCGGATGTTCGGATAGGAAGAGGCGGATCAGTCCAAGGGTGCGTTCATTTAAGCCCTTTGTCAGCGGAGCGCTCTGGGAGGAGACATCCGGGACGGAGAAGAGGCGGTCGATCTCCGCCTGTCCCAGGTCAGAAGCGGACGTCGATGTTTTCAATTCCTCCTGACGTTTCGCAAATCGTTCCAGTGCGGCTTTGAAACGGTCATATTCAAATGGTTTGACGAGATAATCGGTGACGCCGCGGGAAATAAGCCGGCGGACGGTTTCTGCGTCGTTGGCAGAGGTTACCATGATGATCGCAGGGGTCATACCAGCCGCGTGGAGCTGGTCGATAAATTCGTCGCCGTTCATCTGAGGCGTGTAGTAGTCGAGAATAATCAGGTCAACCGTGCAGTTCTGCAGATACTGCAGGGCAAGGATGCCGTTTTTGAAAGTTGCCTCCACGTGAAAAGAGGAGGTCAGCTCGACATACTGTTTATTGATGGATGCAACCATCGGATCATCTTCTATAATAATGACTTTATACATTAGATTCTGTCTCCTTTCGGGTAAATGTCAGGGTGAAACAGGTGCCCTCGCCAGGCTCTGTGTCGATATCGATGGTTCCTCCGTACTCCTCCATCAGCTCATGAACCAGGAAAAGCCCGGTTCCGCGGTTTTCGCCCTTGGAGGAAACACCTTTTTCGAAAATATGATCGAGCAGCTCCGGCTGTATGCCGCGCCCGGTGTCCTCGCAGGTGATGATGTTGACGTCTGGGCGGCAGTAGATGCCGATGTGGATCTCGCGCGGGCTTTCAGATGCGTGAATGACATCCGGACTGGCGGTGTGATCGTGGCTTAGCTCTTCAATGGCATTTTCCATCAGATTGCCGAGAATGGTGACAAATCCTTCCACCGGGATCAGCAGATCATGGTCGCGGCAGGTGCTGTCGGTGCTGACCTGCAGGCGGATGCCAAGCTCAGCAGCGTGCATCATTTTCCCGATCACAAGTGCACAGATCTTTGGAACGCGGATGCAGTTGGCTGTCTCACGGACGGACTGGCTGGAGACAAGGCTGCTGTTGGTGATAAAATTCATCGCCTGCTGAATCTCCCCGGTCTGTAGGTAGCCGAGAATGATGTGCAGCTTATTTAAAAATTCATGGTTGAACGCGCGCAGCGTGTCCAACATATTGTGGGCGCCGGAAAGCTCGTCGGAGAGACGCAGGAGGTCGGTGCGGTCAAATAAAACGATCAGGACACCCCGGTGCGCCTGTTTGCCGCGTCCATGGATCGGCACCTCCTTGACGATGAGCTGGCGTCCGGCGAAGCTGATGCTCTCGTGCGTTACACTTTCTCCGGTTTTTATGACCTGATCGAAAGCGGTCTGTGGAAACAATTCCTGAATCGTTAAGTGGGTGAGCGGAGGTTCGTTTGCAGGACGACCGAGTATCGTGGAAGCTTTCTGGTTGGCAAAGAGAATTCTGCCGTCCAGATCGGTTGCGGCAAGTCCCTCGTCGATCATATTCATGACCTCATCCTGGCGGGTATAGATATTGACGAGTTCTTCCGGGTCATATCCCAACAGGGAGTCGCGCAGCAGGGAGAACATTGTGTGCGTCAGGGAAATGCTGACGATCATCATGATCAGGAATATAATTATATAAAAGAACAGCAGACTGCGGTGTTGGGCGGACAGGGTAGCGGTGAACAGGGAAACCATCACAAAACCGATGATCTCTCCGCCGCTGTTTTTTACTGCGTGAAAGGCGCGCCGCTGCATGCCGTGCGTGCCGTAGCCGGTTGTGATATATGGATCGCTTCCTGACAGAATAGCGTCCTCGTCACCTGACACGTAGGAATCGCCGGTTTTCAGACGGTTCGTGTGGTAAAAGCGCAGTCCGTTTTTATCACTGATGAGGATGACATTGATATCTGCTATATTCAAAGAAAGAGAATCCAGGTCGCGGGTCACAGTGGAATCAGGATAGCCGTTTTCCAGCATGGCGGCGACATCCGGAATTGCAGCAATATAAGAAGCAGTACCGCTGATCAGCTTGTCCATATCCTTTCGCTGTCTGGAAATATCAAAAAACAGAGTAAAACCAAGTGAGATGAGCACCAGGGTAGCGGAAAGGAGCAGAAAGGATCGGTACAGATTCTGTTCCAGCGCTGATTTTCCTTCCTTTATCTTCATATATAAAACCTCCGGAATTTATTTGATGTAGGAAATGAGTTGATCCGGTCTGCAAAATGTGTAAACCAAAACGATGATTAAAATTATTATAGTAAAAAAAGAAATGATCTGCAAGAAAGTGTGAAAGTTTACAAGGCGCTGGATGGCGAATTGCAAAGTGGCCGGGTTATTGTTCACGGATAAGCACTTTCTTTTAAAGTTACTGTTCACGGATAGGCACTTTTGGAACCGAAAGTGCCGTAAGAAAACGTGGTGGCAGCAGGAATTTGCCGTATTCAAATGCGAAGCCACGGAAAAAGGTTGAAAAACAAGAAGAGATCGATTAAAATGAAAATAGTTCGAATTAGAGTATTTGGTTAAAAAATTATGCAAAATTAAGGCTGTCAGCACAAAATTCCATTTAAGGTATGACAATCCGTCGAAGTTGTGCGCAGCAAGAGAGAAAATACTGAATATTTGCTGTAAAATTTACAAAAAACCACTTGCTATTTTAGGAAAAGTTGGGTACAATACAAGCAGGGTTGATTAATATTTAACAATCATGAAGATGAATTTCTAGGAGGAATGAGATCATGGCAGTAAAAGTTGCAATTAATGG
Source organism: Clostridium sp. CAG:43 (assembly GCF_000434655.1). NCBI lineage: Bacteria > Bacillati > Bacillota > Clostridia > Eubacteriales > Clostridiaceae > Clostridium > Clostridium sp. CAG:43. The sequence continues at coordinate 9,627 of NZ_FR895075.1, forward strand.
TTTTGGTCGTATTGGTCGTCTGGCTTTCAGACAGATGTTTGGCGCTGAGGGTTACGAAGTCGTAGCTATCAACGATCTGACAAATCCGAAAATGTTAGCTCACCTGTTAAAGTATGATTCTGCTCAGGGCAGATACGATGGACATACGGTAGAGGCTGGCGAAGATTATATTGTAGTAGATGGCAAGAAGATTACTATCTACGCAAAGGCAAACGCTGCTGAACTTCCGTGGGGCGAGATTGGTGTAGACGTAGTTCTGGAGTGTACCGGATTCTATACATCCAAGGCAAAAGCACAGGCACATATCGATGCAGGCGCTAAGAAAGTCGTTATCTCCGCACCGGCAGGCAATGACCTTCCGACTATCGTATACAATGTAAACCACAAGACACTGAAACCAGAAGATAAGATTATCTCCGCAGCATCCTGTACAACTAACTGCCTGGCTCCGATGGCTAAGGCATTAAACGATTATGCTCCGATTCAGTCCGGTATCATGTCCACCATCCACGCTTACACAGGCGATCAGATGATTCTGGACGGACCGCACAGAAAAGGCGATTTAAGAAGAGCAAGAGCAGGCGCTGTCAACATCGTTCCGAACTCCACCGGTGCTGCAAAAGCGATCGGTCTGGTTATTCCAGAATTAAACGGTAAGCTCATCGGTTCCGCACAGCGTGTTCCGGTTCCGACTGGTTCCACTACCATTCTGACAGCCGTTGTTAAGAAAGCTGACGTTACCAAGGAAGCTATCAACGAGGCTATGAAGGCAGCTCAGACTGAGTCCTTCGGCTACAACGAGGATGAGATCGTATCTTCCGATATCGTAGGTATCCGCTATGGTTCCCTGTTTGATTCTACACAGACTATGGTATCTCCGATCGGTGATGACTTATATCAGGTACAGGTTGTTTCCTGGTATGACAACGAGAACTCCTACACAAGCCAGATGGTTCGTACAATCAAATACTTCGCAGAGCTGGCATAATTTTATCGATTCGATAGAAAATCATAAGGATTCAAGATGGGTCCGGTCCTCGGTCGGGACCGGATCCATTTTTCTTTTAAATGTAAAGGAGACAGGATATGCTGAATAAAAAATCCGTGGATGATATCAATGTAAAGGGCAAACGCGTTCTGGTACGCTGTGATTTCAACGTACCGTTAAAAGAAGGAAAGATCACTGATGAAAACCGTCTGGTGGCAGCGCTTCCGACGATCAAAAAACTGATTGCGGACGGTGGAAAGGTAATTCTCTGCTCCCACCTTGGCAAACCGAAGGGAGAGCCGAAGCCGGAGCTGTCTCTGGCACCGGTAGCCGTTCGTCTGTCTGAACTTTTGGGACAGGAAGTGAAATTTGCAGCCGATCCGGAAGTGGTTGGACCGAACGCAAAGGCAGCCGTTGAGGCGATGAAGGATGGCGAGGTTGTTCTGCTTGAGAACACCCGTTACCGTGCCGAGGAAACCAAGAACGGTGAGGCGTTCAGCAAGGATCTGGCATCCCTGTGTGATGTCTATGTGGACGATGCATTTGGTACTGCACACCGCGCACACTGCTCAAACGTAGGCGTGACCCAGTATGTGGACACCGCAGTAGTTGGTTACCTGATGCAGAAAGAGATCGATTTCCTTGGAAATGCAGTAGATAACCCGGTCCGCCCGTTCGTTGCCATTTTAGGCGGCGCGAAGGTAGCTGATAAATTAAACGTTATCTCCAACCTGCTGGAGAAGTGCGACACGCTGATCATCGGCGGCGGCATGGCATTTACCTTCTTAAAAGCACAGGGCAAGGAGATTGGTAAATCCTTAGTCGATGATACAAAGTTAGATTATTGCCGTGAGATGGTAGAGAAGGCGGCGAAGCTTGGCAAGAAACTGCTCCTTCCGGTTGATGCAGCTGTAGCAGCATCCTTCCCGGATCCGATCGATGCACCGATCGAGGTACAGAATGTATCGGTTGACGCTATCCCGGCTGACACGATGGGACTTGACATCGGACCGGAAACCGCAAAGCTGTATGCAGACACCGTAAAATCTGCTAAGACAGTTGTATGGAACGGACCGATGGGTGTATTTGAGAACCCGACTCTGGCACAGGGGACAATCGCAGTTGCAAAAGCACTGGCAGACACCGAAGCGACCACGATCATCGGTGGCGGCGATTCTGCAGCAGCGGTCAACCAGCTTGGATTTGGCGACAAGATGACCCATATTTCTACCGGCGGCGGCGCTTCCCTGGAATTCTTAGAGGGAAAGGAGCTTCCGGGTGTAGCGGCAG
>NZ_FR895076.1:0-3812 GCF_000434655.1 Clostridium sp. CAG:43
CTGTTGGAATAAATGCGACTTTCTTATTTTCAATTTCTTCCTTTATCAGACTTCCTACACTTGAAAAGTGCGAACATAAAAATAATTTCATCAATATTCTCCTTTATAAATTTCGATTTTATGCTTTCTTAATTGGATGTCTAATTACAGTTTTCCATTTCTCTGGAGCAACCTTTCTTGCATCAGACATATAAATCTCGTGGTGCAATCTATCTTTGTTAATATCATTAACATACCCATTTTGTTCTATATAAGTATCCATAAGATCAACGGTTGCTGGCTCATTATCAAAAGAACCTATGTGCATAATTTGAACGCATAATCCTTCATCAATCGTAAGATACTCTGCTGACGAACAATCAATTTTCTTCTTTTTCGTTGCTGTTTCTATCGCCCAGTCAAAATCAGCTTTAGAAATGAAATCAGGCAAACGAATAACAGAAATCCAGTTAAAAGCAGATTTATTTGTATAATCTACACCCACGACATCATCCTGCCACCAAAAACCTTCCAATGGCGGAACAACATATTCAAAAAAGCCTTTAATTTTATAATCGGTCTTGTAACTCATTTTTAATGTGTATGCAACAGCATATAGAATACTGATTGCTTGTTGATATGCCCCGCCTTCTTCATTTGGATTGCCTTTTCCTCTAACTGCAATATAATTTGCCTTAGGTACATTTACAATCTCTGGTTTATTCTTAGGCATATAAAATTCTTTAAATTCTTTCTTAAAATCAAAAGCCATAATAACCTCCAAAATTCCGACTTACCGAATTTTTCCTTCACATCTAATCTACTGCCTACAACCACCCAAAATGGTCGAGTTGCCGGATTGGTTGTCATCCGTTTTCATTTTCCCAAAAGCATCCCGAAATGCCTGACATCTAATCCACTGTCCCAAATCGCGACATCTAATCCGAGGTTACAACCTGACACACATTTTGCAGTAGATATGTTTCCATATAAGAAAACCAGGCTTTTTCAGGAGTCAGGCTTCTAATCCCAACTTCCGAAAAAGCCTGGAAATACACCACTTTCTGGCACTTATTTATCTTTTCTTGACATCAAGACTACCATCTCGAGCATTGTTTCATTTTCCAAGGGCAGTTCTTTCACTTCCTCGCCGTTCACAGGAACGGGAAAATTGAAGACAATATTCTTGATCCAGCAGCCGTCCTTCCGCTTTTCCGGGAACAGTTCAATCCGCTCAATAAATGCTTTCATGAACTCTTTCTGCTCCGCTTCTGTTGCGGAATTGTAGACTTCATCAAAGGCAAGTAAAAGCTGATAGATGTTATCCCCGGAAATCTTCTCCTGCCGGATGCTTCTGATCTGGCTCTGGACTTCCTCAATCTGAATCTCGATATCCTCTATTTTACCATACTGTTCATCGTAACGGCGCTGTAAATCCAAAATTTTTCGGTCATAATACGGGTCAGTCACATCCAGGGTGTCCATCTGCCGCTCCAGCCGGGATTTTGTTCCCAACGCCTGCCGGAGCTGTGTCTGCAACGCCTCCAGCCGCTTTTCCATATCTGCCGTATCAACAGCGGTGCCGATCTTCTCTTTGATGGCCTCAGAAAAACGAGGGTCTTTGACCATGGCGGATATGATATTCGCCACCATCTGATTCATTTCCGTCTGCTCAATATTGATGCGGAAGGTACACTCATGGCCTGTCGGCGTGACCGTGTTCTTGCAGTAGTAGTAATACCGGGTCTTTCTGTCCTTGCTGTGCGCTTTGGCGATATTCCCATACAGGCTCTTACCGCAGCAGGGGCATTTCAAAATGCCGGACAGGATATGGGCATGATCCGGGTCATTGACCTTCTCCCGCCGGTAGGAATTTGCCCGCCGTTTCTCCTGTGCAAGGTTCCAATCTTCCTCAGAGATAATCGCTTCGTGCTGTCCCTCATAAACAGGAAATTCCGACTGTTCCACCACATGCATCTCATTCCGTGTTCCCAGCTTCTTTTCTGTTCTGCGCCTGCCGTATGCGATCTTGCCGGTATAAACAGGATTATCCAGCACATCCTTCACAAAATCTCTGGAAAAGCCCGGGATGGTATTGTTCTGGCGGAGCTTCTTCACATAACCATGGCTGTTCAGATACTTTGCCACACCGGCAACGCCGTCGTTGGTATGAATATAACGATCATAGATTACACGAATCACTTCCGCTTCGTCCTCAGCAATCAGTAGCTGTCCGTTTTCCAGCCGGTATCCATAGGGAGCAAAGCCGCCGTTCCATTTGCCCTCACGGGCTTTCTGCTCACGCCCCGCCATGGTCTGTGTCCGGATGTTTTCACGTTCGATTTCAGCGACGGCGGAGAGAACAGAGATCATCAGCTTGCCGGAATCCTTGGAGCTGTCAATGCCATCTTCCACGCAAATCAGATTGACACCAAAATCCTGCATCAACTGCAAAGAGTTCAGCACATCAGCGGCATTTCTGCCGAAGCGGGACAGCTTGAACACCAGCACATAATCAACGCCGTCTTTTCCTTCCTGAATGTCGTTTAGCATCCGCTGGAACTCCAACCGCCCCTGGATATTCTTTCCGGAAAACCCTTCATCGGAGTATTCCCCGACAACAGCCATGTCCTCATATTCCGCATACTTCCGCAGCTTGTCCCGCTGGGCATCCAAGCTGTAACCATCCACCTGCATAGAGGTGGACACTCTCGTATACAGATAACACTTAGTCCGTTTCTTCTTCATGGCCGCCACTCCTTTCCACAGTCGGATCAGCCGGGCATTCTTCCGATATCGGCTCTTTCATCAAGCCCTCGTTGCGGATATAATATTCCAGAAGCCGAAGCACATACTCCGGGGCATGACGGTTGTCCAACTCCCATTCCGTGACAGTACGGTAGGGAATCTGGAAATATTTACAGAACTCTTTGCGGTTCATGCCGGTACTTTCCCGCAGTTCTCTGATTTTGCTTCTGCAATCCATTTTTCTTTTCTCCATAAACAAAAAAATACACGTTGCGTACTTATTATAGCATACCGCCAATAAATACGCAACGTGTAAATCCATATTTTCTTACGCAGCTTTCTTAAAATGTTGCTGCGGTAATTCTTCCTCGCAGGCTTTCTTCTCCTGCTGCTTCAGCACCTGCAGCCCATATCGCTGCATCAGCCTTGCCATCACATCAATACAGCGGTCAAATGCCGCATTATCCTTTGCGTTATCATAATACTTCTTCAATAGGCCGCTCCTTTCTTGCGTGATCGCCCTGTGTGTACCAATCCAGCACTTCCGGCGGAATTCGCTCCAATGTGCTGATCGCCGCCTCATAATCCCTGCGGAGCTGGCTGTCCTGCAACTTTTTCAGCACGCTCTTCTCCTGCGCCGCATCGAGCGATTCCGCCAACTGGCTGTTTTTCTTTTTCAGTCGCTTGTTTTCAGCCGCAGTTTGGGTAAACGCCACGTTGTACTTGGTCAGCAGCGTCTGCATTTTCTCTACGGCAGGGATATAGCCATCCAGCAGCTTGCCGATTTCCTCAGCCCTGCTTTTGGCATTAAAGGGATTGATTCCGGCCAGAATCCCCTCCAGCTTCTCTTTCTGCTTGGTCAGTCGGGTCATTTCCTTGAACACTCTGGGCGGGATGTGGTCACGTCCCGTCTGGCTGGCACTCTCGCCACGCTCAAGATCCGGATATTTTTTGACCATGTGTTTCCAGAACTCATCCTGCCACCAGGTCAGCTTTTTCTTGTTGCCGACAATATCTTTGGCGCTGAGCCGCTGATCCTCGGTCAGAGGGACAAAAGAAAGGTGCATATGGGGCGTTTTTTCGTC
>NZ_FR895076.1:3841-6402 GCF_000434655.1 Clostridium sp. CAG:43
GCAGATATGATTGTATCTTTGGATTGATGACTCCCAATGAAGGTAAGGGCTTCTTCAAAAAACGCTCTGATTTCCGCCCGCTTCTTACCCTTGAAGAACTCCGGGCTGGCGGTGACCAACGCCTCCACGACCCGGACGCTGTCCTTTCTGGTACGGCATCCGGCGGCTACGATTTGCCGCTCTGCCTCCGCCCGGTATTTCTGATAGGGCTGAATGAGGTGAAAATTATACTTACTCCGGCTGGTGTCCACATCGGGATTGCTGGCATATTTTTCTTTGGTTCGCTCATTATGGGCTTCAATATTGCCGATCTCCGGTCCCTTATACTTGGCAAACCGTAGAATCGCATACTGTGCTTTTTCCATTACACATCCCTCCGCTTCTGCCAGACCAGATCATAGCCAAGTACATCGGCGAGCTGGACGGCTTCCTTGTATCGCAGGGATTCCCGCTGCAACTTCGCTGACAGATTGGACACGCTGTCGCTCCATCCATATTCGTCAGCCAACAGATCAACGACCTCCTGCATGGTAAATCCGGCACGGACAATCTGTGCCTTGATTTCATTTCTAATATTGGACTGCATATAATAACCTCCTGATTTTTCCCATAAAAAGAACCGGCTGCGCCAAACAGCGCCCCGGCTTCACAGGAACGTGTGATAAACTTGTTTCTTGTTTTGCGATTAAAATTGCTTTTATGATGTCCTGCCCACAGGGCGGCATCTCCGAGTTTTCGATACCGTGTGTCTTTGCTTGAAGCGGTGAAATCTGCTCGGGTTCCATAAAAGCAAATTACGTTTCAGAGAAGCGTGATTCCGTGCAATCATGTTGCTCCAGAGAAAACTTCTTTTCGTTTTGCATTTCACTCAAAATACAGCTTCAAAAACAGCCCTTTTCCGTACTCCGACAATGGCAGATTTCCGTATACGGAGTGTTTTCGGGCAAATCGCTACGTACATACGTACCAAGAAAAGGCATCGTCAATCCCGCCAGTCTTCTGGTACGTACGTACATTGTGAAGCATCGGAAAACTCATTTATATGCGGTCTTGCCACTGCTTCGATCCCCATGAAGCCCCAAACCCGCCGTCCGGCGGAATTCGTGACCGTATTGCAGTGTTCCAGATTGTATTTGCTCTGGCAGGCGATCACAGAATCGCTGAAGCTCCGGCTTTTCAGCGGCGTCAGGTTATTTTCGTCGCACCACATCCGGTAAATCGCATACAATTCCTTGGAGCTGATGGACATATCCGCTTTCAAACGTATATAGCCATCGGATTCCAAAAAGTCATACACGTTGTTATTATCCCGCTTGACGGTTTCCCGGTTTTCTTTTGTGCGCTGGCTTTCCGTGAATTTGAAATTGTTGCGTACAAGCCGCTGCAAGCCCTCAAATGCCCAGAGGAAGATGCCCTCCACCTCAACTTTCATCTTTTCGGCCAGGTCAGGGTCATCTATCCGGCCAGCAGGCTTTTCTTTGGTGGTCAGCACAAGCTGCCTACGATAAAAGCCGTCACTTCGGTCATAGAGCGCCTGCAAATCCCCGTTGCTGAACGCCAGCAGACGGGCGAACATCCAGCCCTGATAGCTCTGTTTGCCCTTACGCTCCAAATCCATCTTGCCCTGTGCTGTGACGATGGACTTTACATAGTTGGTCTGACGCAGGGCCTCCATCCGCATATCATCGTCCACGCAAAGGAGTATATGCTCCAAATCTGCACGGGCGAAGCGGTTTTCGGAGATTTTCCCGATGCTGCCGTCTTTCATGTTGCTGCCGAACATAGCTCCCAATACAGCGCCGATCTGGGACTTGCCCTCGCCGCCGTTTCCCTTAATGACCATCATGCGCTGCCCCTTGTTGCAGGGGATCAAGCAGTAGCCGATAAACTCCTGCAAAGTAACAATGTCCTCCGGGTACAGCAGCCCATCCAGGAAGGAAATCCACAATGCAGGCTTCGGCGCATCCGGCTTATAAGCGACCGGTAGTCGGCTCCGCACAATCTCCGGCTTTCCGGGAATAAAGCTGCCATCCAGCATCAGCGTGCCGTTGGAAAGATGAATCCGGTCTGGTAGGAGAGGGAAATCATCTACCTGTGCGGCCAGCTTCATCACTTCCAGAATGTTGCTGACCTTCCGGGGGATATTGTTCACGGCGCAGCATTTCAGCCGTTCAAAGATTTCTCCCCGCAGCGGCAGGTCATCGGTCACTCTGCCATCCGGTGTGAAAAATGCCCGGTTGGAATAAATGATTTTGTGGCTACTCAGAAACTCGTCGCAGAATACCGCTTCATTGATATTTGTCCCATCGAACCAAACCGGCAGATTAGGATCAGTCCATTTCCTGCTCTTTGCCATATGCTCGTTCCTCCTTTTTCAGCCGGTTCAGACGTTCTTCCAGCCTGTCTATGGTACCGTCTTCTTTCAGCATATCTACCGTTTTAACCCGGACCTCCAGTTCTTCAAATGTCAGTACATCCACCAGATACTCCGCACGATCCAGCATCTGGCAGGCTTCCACAAAGCGGTCATCCCATTCTTCCTCCGGGCTGGAAGGAGCATA
>NZ_FR895077.1:0-8824 GCF_000434655.1 Clostridium sp. CAG:43
TGAAGGCTGCCATTTTATAACCTTATATAGCAGACAGAGTTGTTTAGCGGACAATATAGACATCGGCGCTTCTCTTTCCATACTGCAGTGCCTGACTGTGGGAATTGAAGAAGATGTCCAGTTTGTTTCCGCGGATGCCGCTGCCGCTGTCCTCGACGGTATAGACAACGCCGTTGATGCGGAGTTTGGTTCCGAGCGGGAATACGCGCAAGTCGGCGGAAATGGTATGTCCTGCCTGCGGAATGGTGCCGGATTTAGTGCGGTTCTTTCCACCACGGCAGCATCTGCGGCAGCTGCAGTAAGCAGTTGTCGTAAAACGTCCGGCGTAGATTTCAGCAGGTGCCTCTGCTTCCTGTGCCTCGGCAGCAGCATTTGTGTCAGTATTTTCAGTCATTGCAGCTTCGCCAGCGTTCTCTGCCTCCACCTGTGCAGACTCATTTGAAAATGCAGCGACTTCTGCCTCGGAAGAGTTCGTGTCAGCTGCTTCTTCCGCAGCAGCGTTTGTCTGCTTTCTAATCAGCTCCGGATCGGAAGCCGGACCAGATGGTGTCTGGGCTGCTTCGGTGGAAGTGCCGTTTGTTTCTTCACCGGCTGCCGCATCTATTTGGGAGACAAGCTCGGTTCCGGCATCTGTGGCTGCCAGTGTATTCATGGTGCCTGCCATGAGACAGACCAGGCTCATTGCCGTTGTGGCAAGTCCGCGCCGCATGGTGTTCATCATATTCATCAAATAAAAACCTCTCATTTCAATTTAGATTCATTTGTCTCACCGCAACGATTGTGTATTTCACAAATATTGCAATGCGTTTACAAATGTTATAATTTATTACTATTATATTACAAAAATGTTAAATGTCAAGTCGGAGAGCCGGAAATAGGGCTCTGGGAGCGGTCGGAGGTTCGACAAGTCGAAAGCTTGTTCGGACGCAAACAGGAAAGCGGGTGAGTGAGTTTCTACCTATAGAAAGTGTGAAAATCAGCGTGCCTAAAAACAGGGTATGCAGAATGAAAAATTTTATTCGAAAAAAGAAGAAAAAATTTTTTTTAAAAACCGAAAAAAATCATTGACAAATACTTGCGTAAGTAATATAGTATGAACTGTAGATATTAGCACTCTGATAGATTGAGTGCTAACAGAAAACTTCCAGAGCGGGTTTAAGAGACCGGCGGAAGCGGATGCACGGAAGGAGAGATTGGATGGAACTGGATGAGAGAAAAGAAAAGATTTTGAAAGCGATTATCCAGAACTATCTGGAGACCGGAGAGCCGGTTGGTTCCAGAACGATCTCCAAGTATTCCGATTTGAAACTCAGTTCGGCGACGATTCGAAATGAGATGTCGGATCTGGAAGAACTGGGATATATCATTCAGCCGCACACATCGGCAGGCCGGATTCCTTCAGATAAAGGATATCGTTTCTATGTGGATCAGTTGATTCATGAGAAAGAGACGGAGGTCACGCAAGTGCGTGATATGGTCATCCAGAGAGTGGATCGGGTGGAGCTTCTGTTAAAGCAGATGGCAAAGCTTTTGGCGAGCAATACGAATTATGCGACGCTGATCAGCGGACCGCAGTATCACCAGACGAAGATCAAGTTTATACAGCTTTCCAGAGTGGAAGCCGGGAAACTCCTGATTGTCACTGTTTTAGAAGGCAACATTATCAAGAACTCGATTGTGACACTTGATGCGGAACTGACCGATGAGGACATCCTGAATCTGAATATTCTTTTAAATAGCGGTCTCAACGGATTGACGATGGAGCAGATTAATCTGGATGTCATTACCCGGATGAAAGGGCAGGCAGGCGAGCGCAGCCACATCGTGGATGTGGTACTAAGCGAGGTGGCCGAGGCGATTCGTTCCGGCGAGGAAGATTTACAGATTTACACCGAAGGTACGACGAACATTTTCAAATATCCGGAACTGAGCGATGGCGCGAAAGCCAGCCAGCTCATCGGGACACTGGAGCAGAAAGACCTCTGGAGAGAGATTCTTACTGAGGACGATGCGGACAGCGATAAGAAAAATGAGATTCAGGTCTACATCGGAAGTGAGACACAGGTGCAGTCGATGAAGGACTGCAGTATCGTTACTGCCAATTATGAATTGGGAGACGGACTTCGGGGAACGATAGGAATCGTTGGACCGAAACGAATGGATTATGACAAAGTTGTATCGACCCTGCGCTCATTAAAGAGCCAGCTCGATCAGACATTCAATCATAAAGATACCGAGTAGCACGGATGTGCAAAATAAAGAGGTGAGAGACATGGCAAAGACAGAGATAGATTCCAAAGCAGCCGAGGCAGCAAATGAGGAGCAGGTAAAAGAAACAGAAACCCAGGCAGAAGCTGAGGCAGTGAAGGAAAAGGAAGCTTCTTCGGAAGACGCACAAGCGCCGGAGGGAGAAAAAGAGAAAAAAGGATTTTTCTCCAAGAAGAAGGATAAGAAAGATGAGCAGATCGAGGAGCTGACGGATCGCCTGAAGCGCACGATGGCTGAATTTGACAATTTCCGGAAACGAACGGAGAAAGAAAAATCAGCGATGTATGAGATTGGCGCAAAGGACATCATCGAGAAGATTCTCCCGGTGGTGGACAATTTCGAGCGTGGTCTGGCGACCATCCCGGAGGGCGAAGAAAAAAGTGCTTTCGCCGAGGGCATGGATAAGGTTTACAAGCAGCTCGTAAAAACACTGGGTGATGCAGGTGTGAATCCAATCGAAGCGGTTGGTCAGCCATTTGATCCGAACTTCCACAATGCAGTGATGCATATTGAGGATGAAAACCTGGGTGAGAATGTGGTAGCCGAGGAGTTCCAGAAAGGCTATGTATACCGCGACAGCGTGGTTCGCCACAGCATGGTAAAAGTAGCAAATTAAAATAGGTAACACGTAGACAGCTGGCACCCAGAATTCGGTGCTGGTGGTTGATTTGATATAATATAGACAGACAGGCGGCAGAATTTAGCTCCCATGAGGAGAAAGAGAACTGCCAGAAAAAGATAATTTCAGGAGGAAATAACTATGAGCAAGATTATCGGTATTGACTTAGGTACAACAAACAGTTGTGTAGCCGTTATGGAAGGTGGTAAACCGGTTGTTATCGCAAATACAGAAGGTATCCGTACTACACCGTCCGTTGTGGCATTTACAAAGACAGGCGAGAGACTGGTCGGCGAGCCGGCAAAGCGTCAGGCAGTTACCAACGCTGAGAAGACCATTTCTTCTATCAAGAGACACATGGGCAGCGACTACAAAGTAACCATTGATGACAAGAAATATACGCCGCAGGAGATTTCCGCGATGATTCTGCAGAAGCTGAAAGCAGATGCAGAGAGCTACTTGGGCGAGAAGGTAAACGAGGCAGTTATTACTGTTCCGGCTTACTTCAACGACGCACAGCGTCAGGCAACCAAGGATGCAGGTAAGATCGCTGGTCTGGATGTAAAGAGAATTATCAACGAGCCGACGGCAGCAGCGCTTGCGTATGGCCTTGATAATGAGAAAGAGCAGAAGATCATGGTATATGACTTAGGTGGCGGTACATTCGATGTTTCCATCATCGAGATCGGTGACGGCGTTATCGAGGTTCTGGCAACCAACGGCGATACACATCTGGGCGGCGATGATTTCGATAACCGTATTACCCAGTGGATGATCGACGAGTTCAAGAAAGCAGAGGGTGTAGACCTTTCCGCTGATAAGATGGCGCTTCAGAGACTGAAAGAAGCAGCTGAGAAAGCGAAAAAAGAGCTTTCTTCCGCAACTACAACCAATATCAACCTTCCGTTCATCACTGCAACCAGCGAGGGACCGAAGCATCTGGATATGAACCTGACCAGAGCTAAATTTGATGAGCTGACCAGAGACTTAATCGAGAGAACCGCAATTCCGGTACAGAACGCACTGAAAGATGCTGGTATCACTGCTTCTGAGTTAAGCAAAGTACTTCTGGTAGGTGGTTCCACACGTATGCTGGCAGCACAGGAAGAAGTAAAACGTCTGACTGGTAAAGAGCCGAGCAAATCCTTAAACCCGGATGAGTGCGTAGCAATCGGTGCAGCTATCCAGGGTGGTAAGCTGGCTGGCGATGCCGGTGCCGGTGATATCCTTCTTCTGGATGTAACTCCGCTGTCCCTGTCCATCGAGACTATGGGTGGTGTAGCAACCAGACTGATTGAGAGAAATACCACAATCCCGACCAAGAAGAGCCAGATCTTCTCTACCGCAGCTGATAACCAGACCGCTGTTGATATCCACGTTGTACAGGGCGAGAGACAGTTCGCAAAGGACAACAAGACACTGGGAACCTTCCGTCTGGATGGCATTCTTCCGGCAAGAAGAGGTGTTCCGCAGATTGAGGTTACCTTCGATATTGATGCAAACGGTATCGTAAATGTATCTGCAAAAGACCTTGGTACAGGTAAAGAGCAGCACATCACGATTACCTCTGGTTCCAATATGTCCGATTCCGATATCGATAAGGCAGTCAAAGAGGCAGCTGAGTACGAGGCACAGGATAAGAAGAGAAAAGAGGGCATCGATGCAAGAAATGAAGCTGACTCCATGGTATTCCAGACCGAGAAGGCTCTGCAGGATGTAGGCGATAAGATCGATGCAAACGATAAAGCAGCCGTAGAAGCTGACTTAAATGCACTGAAAGAAGCTATCAACAAAGCTCCGATCGACCAGATGACCGATGCACAGATTGATGAAATCAAGGCTGGCAAGGAAAAACTGATGAACAGCGCACAGGCACTCTTCAGCAAGGTTTACGAGCAGGCACAGGCAGCTGGCGCAGCAGGAGCACAGGGCGGAGCTCAGGGTGCAGCTGATGCAGGAAGTGCACCGCACGACGATAATGTAGTTGACGGAGACTTTAAAGAGGTATAATATAATAGGCAGCCATTTTTCAAAGAAAAATGAGCGGATTACGAATGTTTTTGAGGATTGCGGGAGCACGCAGTGCGGAGCAATCCGGGACATCGGGGTATCAATAGAAAAACGCAGTGAGGGGCTGTCGCAGGAATCTGCGGCAGACCCCCATTTGTAGGTTGTGGGGTAACTGTTCAGTAGGTCTGCGCATTTACTGCGCTGACCGTACGAAAACATGGGCCAGCAGGCAAAAATCCCATTGCCGTAGGCAATTTTTAATGGATTTTTGCGCGTGACTGTGAAGGTACTGAACAGTTACGTTGTGGGAAGATAAATAGATACGATAGAAACTCTGCCGGATGCGGTCAAATGTACCGGCGGATTTTGGGAAGGAAGAGCTGAAATGGCAGAGAGTAAGAGAGATTACTATGAGGTCTTAGGCGTCCCGAAGGATGCGGACGATGCGACACTCAAAAAAGCATACAGAACCCTGGCCAAAAAGTATCATCCGGATGCAAATCCGGGCGATCAGGCGGCAGCCGATAAATTTAAGGAGGCATCGGAGGCGTACAGCGTACTGAGTGATCCGGAGAAAAGACGTCAGTATGATCAGTTCGGCCATGCGGCTTTTGACGGCGGTGCAGGCGGCGCTGGCGGATTCGNGCAGGCGGCGCTGGCGGATTCGGTGGTTTTGATTTCAACGGCGGCGATATGGGAGACATTTTCGGAGATATCTTCGGAGATATTTTTGGCGGCGGACGCAGCCGCGGCGGCAGAAGCAACGGACCGATGCGCGGCGCGGATGTGCGTACCAGTGTGCGGATTACTTTTGAAGAAGCGATCTTCGGCTGTGAAAAAGAGCTGGAGTTAAACTTAAAGGAAACCTGTGAGAAATGTCATGGAACGGGTGCAAAACCGGGAACCCAGCCGCAGACCTGTCCGAAATGTAACGGTAAAGGCAAGATCATGTACACGCAGCAGTCGTTCTTTGGTCAGATTCAGAATGTACAGACCTGTCCGGATTGTAACGGAACCGGAAAGATCATCAAGGATAAATGCCCGGATTGCTACGGAACCGGCTATGTAGCGAAGAGAAAGAAGATCAAAGTGACGATCCCGGCAGGTATCGACAACGGTCAGATGCTGCGTGACCGCGGCAATGGTGAACCGGGTACCAACGGCGGTCCGCGCGGAGATCTGCTGGTAGAAGTAGTGGTATCCCAGCACCCGGTCTTCAAGCGTCAGGATACAACAATCTACTCAACCGTTCCGATCTCCTTCGTGAAAGCAGCACTCGGCGGTCCGATCCGCATCAAGACGGTGGACGGCGAGGTAGAGTATGAGGTCAAACCGGGAACCCAGACAGATACGAGAGTCCGTCTGAAAGGAAAAGGTGTTCCGTCCCTGCGTAACCGCAACGTGCGCGGCGACCATTTCGTGACGCTGGTGGTACAGGTTCCGGAGCGCATGACCGAGGCACAGAAGGAAGCGCTTCGCAAGTTTGACGATGCCATGAACGGAATTGTACCGGAGGGCGAGAAACATAAGAAAAAAGGACTGTTCGGAAAACTGGAGAAATAGAATACGGACAGGGCGAAAATAGAAAAGAGCTGTCGGGCTGGCATGAAAATATGGCGCGGCAGCTCTTTGCTTTTTCTTTCATAGAAAATTACGTCCCATTACGCGTTCTGTAACAGAATATAGTTACTGTTCACGCATACGTGCCCAGTAACGGAATTTGCCGTGGCTTCGCATTTAAATACGGCAAATTCCTGCTGCCACCACGTTTTCTTACGGCACTTTCGGTTTCAAAAGTGCCTACCCGTGAACAGAAACGTAACAGAATATACCAGAAAATGACAGAGTTTTGTAAGTTGACTTCCGTTTAAAACTTATATACAATAGGACAATGGAGGACCAGCAACACAGATAGAATGGATTTTTGTCAGAAAAATATGCCAAATGATAAAACCATTACTTGAATGGCAGATCCTTCCGGGAATAGGAACCCGTATTGGATTTTTAAAGGGAGAATAGGACGATGACAGATAGAAACGGGAATTTGAATGAAAATTCACGTTCCGGCAGCCGCGAAGATGGGCGGGAGCCGGTAAGACGAAATACGGCGATGAACAGCCGGGAGATTATGCTGGAAGATGAAGATTATCTGGATGAGCCGGATGAGGGCTATTTGGATGATGATTATTTCGACCGGGATATGGAAGAACGGATCCTGAGGGAAGCAGAGCTGGACATGGAAAACATACACCAGCCAGAGCGTCAGGATCAGAACCGGTGGGAAGAGCCGGAACGCCTGCCGGAGAAAGAGCCGGAGGAGACAGCCAGTCGAAAGCGCAGCCGCGCCCGTGGAAATCAGAGCGCGGGCACAGGGCGGGAGGCAGCTCATGCGGCGCCGCAGCGGGGACAGGATTCCGGAAAGACGGCATCCTGGACGGAAACCACCCCGGAAAAGGCAGCTCTGAAAGCTGAGCATAGAAAAAACGGTAAAAAGGCGGCATGGATCGCTGCCTGTACGGCGGGCATTCTGCTCGTGGCAGCCGGAGGCGTCTATGTGGGAATGTCCCAGAAATATAAGGCCCGTTTCTTTCCGAATACGCAGATCAACGGTGTTGACGCGTCCGGAAAGACAGCGGCAGAGGTGCAGGAACTGATTTCGGAAGGTGTGAATGGTTACACACTGACGATCGATGAGAGAAATAATCAGACAGAAACGCTCGCCGGAATCGATATCAAGCTGCATGCGGAGTTTGACGGCAGCCTGGAAAAGATGGTAGCGGCGCAGAATCCGTTCGCATGGCTGTGGCATATGAAACAGGAAGAATATACGATCGGAACGATGGTGGCGTATGACGATGCGGCGCTGGAAAGCCAGATCCGGAATTTATCGTGTTTAGACCCGGAGAAAGCGGTAGAACCGGTCAATGCAAAGATTTCAGAGTATGTGTCCGGACAGGGATATTCGATTGAGCCCGAACAGGAAGGAACGGCAGTCGAGGCGGAGAAGCTGACACAGGCGGTAACGGGTGCGATCGAGAATCTGCAGGATCATTTATCGCTGGAGGAAGCAGATGTCTATAAGAAGCCGACGGTATTGAAAGATGATGCATCTCTGGCAGAACAGCTGGATAAGATGAATAAATACGCGAAAATGAGCGTGACATACCAGTTTGGCGATTCGACGGAGACCTTAAATGGAGATCAGATTCATGCGTGGCTGATTGCCAATGCAGATGGAAGTGTTTCGGTAGATTCTTCCAAGGTGTCGGAGTACGTGTCTGAGATGGCGAAAGCACACAATACTTCAAACAAAGCGAAAACATTGAAAACATCGTATGGTTCCACGATTCAGGTAAGCGGCGGAACGTATGGCTGGAAGATCAACCAGGCGGCAGAGACGGAAGCGCTGGCAGCGATTATTGCCTCTGGCGAGAGTACGACGCGTGAGCCGGAGTATTCCCAGAAGGCGGCGAGCCATGGGGCAAATGACTACGGCGACACTTATGTGGAGATCAACCTGACCGGACAGCACCTCTTCTTCTATAAAGAAGGAAAGCTGGTGGTAGAGTCGGATTTCGTATCTGGAAACCTGGCGAAAGGCTGGGGAACCCCGGCAGGCTCGTATCCGCTGGCATATAAGCAGAAAAATGCGATCCTGAAGGGTGAGAATTACCGGACGCCGGTTAATTACTGGATGCCGTTCAATAATGGTATCGGTATGCATGATGCGAAGTGGAGAAGCAGTTTTGGCGGTGCGATTTACAAGACGAGCGGTTCCCACGGCTGTATCAACCTGCCGCCGAGTGTTGCAAAGACGATCTTTGACAATATTTCGGCAGGAACTCCGGTGATCTGCTACAATCTGCCTGGTACGGAGAAGAGTACGACGAGCGGTACGGCAAAACCGGCGGAGACGAAGCCGGCGGA
>NZ_FR895078.1:0-2641 GCF_000434655.1 Clostridium sp. CAG:43
CTGCCGGTTTGAGGTCAGCGTGAACGGTACAAATTCCTTTGAACAGGCACAGATCTGCTGCGGCGGCGTCGATGTGCGGGAGGTTGACGCACAGACGATGGAATCGAAGAGAGTAAAAGGGTTATATTTTGCCGGGGAGATTCTGGATGTCGATGGCATCTGCGGCGGTTATAATCTCCAGTGGGCGTGGAGCAGCGGCGCAGCAGCTGGAAAATGTGCTGGAAGGGAGTCAGATAAATGATACGAGTAAATCAGGTAAAACTGCCGGTCAGCCACAGTGAGGCGGATCTTCGCAAGAAAACTGCCAAAATGATGGGAGTATCGGCAGATCAGATACAGTCGGTGGAGCTGGTGCGCCAGTCTCTGGATGCGCGCAAAAAGCCAGATCTGTACTATTTATATGCATTAGATGTTGCAGTGGCAGGGAAAGAGGCGGCGATTGTCAAACGTGCGCGCAGTGTAAATGTGCAGATCCGAAAGGAAGAGGCGTACCGCCTGCCCGATCCGGGAATAGAGCCGCTTCGGGAACGACCGGTAATCGTGGGCTTTGGTCCGGCAGGTATGTTTTGTGGTCTGATGTTGGCGCGTGCCGGATATCGCCCGCTTATTCTGGAACGGGGGCTGGATGCGGACAGCCGTGCAAAGGCGGTTGCACGCTATTGGACAGATGGAACGCTGGATCCGGAGTGCAATGTGCAGTTCGGCGAGGGCGGTGCCGGTACGTTTTCAGATGGAAAGCTGAATACGCTGGTCAAGGATCCGTCTGGGCGGAATAAGGAAGTGCTGAAAATCTTGGCGCAGGCGGGCGCGGATCCGACGATTACCTATGTGAACAAGCCGCACGTTGGAACGGATGTTCTGCGGACGGTGGTAAAGAATATTCGAAGTGAGATAGAAAGTCTGGGCGGTGAGGTACGGTTTGGCTGCCGTCTGGAAGACTTTGAGACACAGAATGGTCATTTGTGTTCCATCCGCGTCAGTGCCCGTAAAGGCACGTCGGAGGCAGGACGGACGGTGGAGGAGATTCCAGCATCGGCACTGGTGCTGGCGATCGGGCATAGCGCCCGCGATACGTTTGCGATGCTGGCAGAGAAACCGCTCGACATGCAGGCAAAGGCATTTGCTGTGGGACTGCGGATCCAGCACCCACAGACGCAGATCAACTTAAGCCAGTACGGACGGGAAGAAGCCGGGAATCTGGGGGCTGCCAGCTATAAGCTGACGGCACAGACCTCCGGAGGCAGGGGCGTGTATTCTTTCTGTATGTGTCCGGGCGGCTTTGTTGTGGATGCATCCTCAGAGCCGGGACGGCTGGCAATCAACGGCATGAGCAACCATGATCGTGCCGGTGCAAACGCAAACAGCGCCCTGATTGTGACCGTTACACCGGAGGATTTTCCACAGCCGGGCACACTTGGCGGCGTGACGTTCCAGCGTCAGCTGGAGGAAGCGGCATACCGCTGCGGCGGCGGAAAAATCCCGGTACAGCTTTATGTAGATTTCCGGGAAAACCGGATTTCAACGGGATTTGGAGCAGTGACACCACAGTTTGAAGGACAGTTTGCATTTGGAAATCTGCGGGAGGTGCTGCCGGAAGTGCTTTCGGCAGCGATGTTAGAGGGAATGGAACATTTTGGACATGTGATTCATGGCTTTGACCGCGAGGATGCGGTTTTTGCCGGAGTAGAGAGCCGGACCTCCTCGCCGCTGCGGATTCCGCGTGACCACGCGACGATGGAGAGCAGCACGATCGCGGGCATCTACCCATGCGGCGAAGGCGCTGGATATGCGGGCGGCATTACCTCGGCGGCGATGGATGGGATGAAGACGGCAGAGGCAATTATCGCGAAGTATGCTATCCCCAAAATTAAAACAAGCATTATAAGAGGAGAAATGATAGATGAAACAGGAAAGAATTGACCGTATTAATACGTTATATCATAAGAGCCAGGCAGTTGGATTGACCGAAGAAGAGAAAAAAGAGCAGGCAGCGCTTCGGAAGGAGTACATTGAGTCAATCCGTGGAAATATGCGAGGACAGTTAAATTCGATACTGATTAAAGAGAAAGACGGTTCTATTACGGATCTGGGTAAGAAATACGGCGGCGTTACGGATACGAAGAATTAATTGAAGGGTAGAAGAGATGGTTATTCATTCATCTGGATCGCAGATATCAAAACAGGAGATTCGCGCATATGTCCTTCAAAAACGCCGGACTCTGCTGCCAGAAGAAAAACAACGATGGGATGAGGCGTTGTTAGAACGTCTCCACCCCCTCTTTCCATCAGCTGGGACGGCAGTGTATGCCTATACGAGTGTGCGCGGTGAGGCAAGTACGGAATATTTGATTGACGAGCTGTTAAAGCGCGGCTGCCGGGTAGCGCTGCCGCGGGTGTTTGGGCGTGAGATGCGTTTTTTCTATGTCACAGATCGGAGCCAGCTTGTGACGGGGGCATATGGCATCCCGGAACCAGCGGACGGATGTCAGGAGGCAGATGCGCCAAAAGCGCTGGTGATCACGCCTGGCGTGGGGTTTTCCAAGGACGGAAACCGCATCGGTTATGGGGCGGGGTATTATGACCGCTTTTTTGCGGCAGAACCGGACCATATGGCGGTGGGACTCTGCTATGGATTCCAGTT
>NZ_FR895078.1:2660-6836 GCF_000434655.1 Clostridium sp. CAG:43
CTGCTATGGATTCCAGTTGTTTCCGGCATTTGAAACCGAAAAGCACGATAAAAAAATGGCATATATTGTGACACCGGAGCAGACAATTAAAGTTTTGTAATGTCTGGCGCACTCGCGCAAAGCAGAAACATGTCGCAAGCGACTACGCTCGGCGCGAGGATATGCCAAGGCACATTCTTTTTTAAAACCGAAAATGCATACGGAAACAGAGCGGCCGTGTGGTAAACTCTGTTTTTGCTTCCAGATACATGAACCGGAATATTTTGTAAGAAACTGGAAAGGATTCTGGCAGGAATGGGACTTGCGAAAATGAGCGCCATATAGTAATATTATCTAATGTATGAAATATTAGGATTATTAGGATAATGAAAGAATAGTAAGGAGCAATACAATTTATGGATTTACATACAAACGATTCGTCCGAATCCGCAGCAGGCGTGTTTGTGTCTGACAAATGTCAGATTCCGGTGGGCGGTATACCGCAGCAGGAACCGGATCGCCAGCAGTATTATATGGCACTCTGCCGCCAGAAGGTACAGGAGATTTCGGACAAACTGGGGCGTCCGCTGACCTGCTTTATCTCGACGTTTGGATGTCAGATGAATGCACACGATTCAGAAAAGCTTCTCGGTATTCTGCTGGAAGCAGGATTTGTGGAAGGAACCAGTGAGGAATCGGATTTCGTCCTCTACAATACATGTACAGTCCGTGAAAATGCGAACCTGCGCGTGTATGGACGTTTAGGATATCTTCACAGCCTCAAGAAAAAGAATCCGCACATGATGATCGCACTTTGCGGCTGCATGATGCAGGAGCCGGAGGTTGTAGAGAAATTAAAGAAGAGCTACCGCTTTGTGGACTTGATTTTCGGCACGCACAATGTATATAAACTGGCAGAGCTGCTGGAACAGCGCTTTGAGACGGGGAAGATGGTCATCGATATCTGGAAAGGAACTGATAAGATCGTCGAGGATCTGCCGTCGGAGCGCAAATATACATTTAAGTCTGGCGTTAATATCATGTTTGGCTGCAACAATTTCTGCAGCTATTGCATCGTTCCGTATGTGCGCGGACGCGAGCGCAGCCGTGCGCCGGAGGACATCATCCGTGAGATTGAAGAGCTGGTTAAGAACGGCGTCGTGGAGATCATGCTGTTAGGGCAGAATGTCAATTCCTACGGAAAGAACCTGGAATCACCAATTACCTTTGCAGAACTTCTGCGCCGGGTAGAGCGGATTGAGGGGCTTAAACGGATCCGTTTCATGACCTCCCATCCGAAGGATCTGTCGGATGAGCTGATCGAAGTGATGGCATCTTCCAAGAAGATCTGCCGCCATCTGCATCTGCCGCTTCAGTCGGGCAGCAGCGAGATCCTAAAGAAGATGAACCGCCATTACACGAAGGAGCAGTATCTGGAACTGGCAGAGCGCATCCGCAAGGCGGTACCGGATATTTCCCTAACGACGGATATCATCGTTGGATTTCCGGGAGAGACGGAGGAAGATTTCGAGGAGACACTGGAGGTTGTGCGGAAAGTCCGCTACGACAGCGCATTTACCTTTATTTATTCGAAGCGCACCGGAACTCCGGCGGCAGCGATGGAAAATCAGGTTCCAGAAGAAGTTGTCAAAGAACGTTTCGACCGTCTGCTCGCAGAGGTACAGGCGATTTCCGCACAGGTCTGTGGACGAGATGTCCATACGGTTCAGGAGGTTCTGGTGGAGGAACCGGACAGTCACGTGGAGGGACTGGTAACCGGCCGTATGTCCAATAACACAATCGTTCATTTCCCAGGTGGAAAAGAGCTGATTGGTAAAATTGTTAAAGTATATCTGGAAGAATCCAAGGGATTTTACTATATGGGATCCCTGGTAGATTAAGGAGGATAAATTCATGAAAAAGCATTATAAAGGATTGACGGTTCTGCTGTCAGCCTGCATGCTGGCAGGAAGTGCTTCTGTCGCATATGCAGGACCGGCAGATGACATTGCAAACGGTACAGTCGGTATGCCAAACGCCGGTTCGTCAACATCGGCAGAGCAGTTCAACCAGGGAACCGCGCAGCAGGATGAGAACACGGCACTTCATGTCGGCGTCAATTATCTGTATAATGCGGAAGGCGATATTTCTGCATTTTCGATGGATTTGAAAAACTTTGAGGGGATCGGCGGCGTGTCCTACCGTGCATATACCAACACAGGCGGTTATCTGTGGTGGTACCATGACGGCATCCAGACCGGTGTGGTTGGTTCTGGAAGCTGGGTAGAGGCGATCCAGATTCAGCTTTCCGGTCAGGCTGAGAAGATGTACGATGTTTACTATAGCGTTACATCCAGCGGTCAGGGCAAGATGGGATATGCGAAGAATGGCGAAGTGGCTGGTACCGTGGATATCGGCGAGAAGATCCTTTCGATTGAAGTCGTATTAGTTCCGAAGGGAAGCGCAGGTCCGCAGAGTGCAGCACCGCGCTACAAATCAGCTGCTTCCAGCAGACTGAGCGTAGCAGAAAATGCAACGGTTATGTTCAATGAGGACGGAAGTGTATATAACGGCTGGCTTTCCGATGACTTTGTACGTTATTATTTTGAAAATGGCTACGCAAAGACCGGCTGGCAG
Organism: Clostridium sp. CAG:43; assembly: GCF_000434655.1. Taxonomy (NCBI): domain Bacteria; kingdom Bacillati; phylum Bacillota; class Clostridia; order Eubacteriales; family Clostridiaceae; genus Clostridium; species Clostridium sp. CAG:43. Next base: position 5,277 of record NZ_FR895078.1, read on the forward strand.
TATATCGATGGTTACAAGTTCTACTTTGACTCCTGCGGTCGTCTGGTTCAGGACGTAGACAGCCTGATTGGCAAGCAGTCCGATTATCTCCTGAAGGTAAATAAGACACTGAACTGCCTGACGGTTTATGCAAAAGACGGCAATAACGGATATATTATTCCGGTGAAAGCGATGCTGACCTCCGTCGGTGATGATACGCCGATTGGAACTTTCAAGACACCGGAGAAATATCGCTGGAGACTGATGGTAAATGATACTTACACCCAGTATGCAACCCGTATCACACAGGGATTCCTGTTCCATTCGATTACATACGCAACCCCGAATGAGAATAACCTTCTGACCGTCGGCTATAATGGTCTGGGTGTTTCCCGTTCTTTAGGCTGTGTACGCCTGAACTGTAGAAACTCCAAGTGGGTATATGATAACTGCCATCTGGGAACGACTGTACAGGTATACGAGGATGCCAATGTAGCATCTCCATTTGATAAGCCGGAACTGGTACCGATCTCCGATCAGCAGACCTGGGATCCGACGGATCCGAAATTCAACTAAAATAAAACGACAGCGGTCTGTCCGGTCTGGCATTCAGATGAGTGAAGTGCTGGAAAACGGGCGGATCGCGATGAAGAGAGGTAAATTGTGGCACTTTCACCAATGATGACTCATTATCTGGAGACGAAAAAACAGTATCCGGACTGTATTCTGTTTTATCGTCTTGGCGATTTCTATGAGATGTTTTTTGAGGATGCCCAGACTGTTTCGAAAGAACTGGAACTTACCCTGACTGGAAAAGACTGCGGACTGGAGGAACGCGCGCCTATGTGCGGCGTTCCTTATCATGCCGTAGAGGGTTATTTGAGCCGTCTCGTCCAGAAGGGCTATAAGGTCGCCATCGCAGAGCAGATGGAGGATCCGAAACAGGCAAAGGGACTTGTGAAGCGGGAGGTAATCCGGGTGGTGACGCCGGGAACCCTGACAAATTCACAGGTTCTGGAGGAATCAAAAAACAATTACCTGATGGGAATTGTATACATAGACGGTGTATTCGGCGTTTCGACGGTTGATGTCAGCACGGGCGACTATCTTGTGACGGAGGTTCGCAACGAGCGCAGTCTGTTAGATGAAATTTATAAATTTTCGCCGTCGGAGCTTATCTGCAACGAGGCTTTTTACATGTCAGGAATCGATTTAGAGGACTTGAAAGTACGGTTAAACGCCGTGATCTCAGCACTTGAAAATCGGTTCTTTTCTGATGATTCCTGCCGGAGAATCCTGCGGGAACATTTTCATGTAGAGCACCTGGAAGCGTTGGGACTGGCAGACTATGAGACGGGTGCGATCGCGGCGGGCGCTGTCCTGCAGTATCTGTATGAGACGCAGAAAAATACACTGGAACACCTGACGCGCCTGACTGTCTATACGACCGGACAGTTTATGATGCTGGATACGTCCACGCGCCGGAACCTGGAGCTTACTGAGACGCTCCGGGAAAAGCAGAAGCGAGGCACACTTCTCTGGGTGCTTGATAAGACGAAAACGGCGATGGGCGCCCGTATG
>NZ_FR895078.1:6864-13240 GCF_000434655.1 Clostridium sp. CAG:43
GTGGAGCAGCCGCTCATCAGCCGGGAGGAGATCCTGCGCCGCCAGAATGCGATCGAAGAGCTGAACATGAACTATATCAGCCGCGAGGAGCTGTGCGAATATCTGAATCCGATCTACGATCTCGAACGTCTGATCGGACGCATCAGTTACCGGACGGCAAATCCGCGCGATCTCATCGCGTTTGGCAATTCACTGGCGATGCTTCCGTATATCAAACAGATTTTGAAGGAGTTTTCAGGCGAGCTGCTTAAAAACCTGGAAGCCGCTCTGGATCCGCTGGCAGATTTGAAGGAACTGATTGACAAGGCGATCGTGGAAGAGCCGCCGATCACGGTGCGCGAGGGCGGCATCATCAAGGAAGGCTACCATGAGGAGGCAGACCGTCTGCGTCATGCAAAGACAGAAGGAAAAGACTGGCTGGCACAGTTAGAGCAGAGCGAGCGCGAAAAGACAGGCATCAAAAACCTGAAAGTCAAGTTCAATAAGGTATTTGGCTACTATTTTGAGGTGACGAATTCCTTTAAGGATCTGGTGCCGGATTATTTCATCCGTAAACAGACCCTGACAAACGCAGAGCGCTATACGACCGACCGGCTGAAAGAGCTGGAAGATATCATTCTCGGCGCCGAGGACAAGCTGGTTTCTCTGGAATATGATCTATTCTGCCAGGTGCGCGACCAGATCGCGGGCGAGGTAAACCGGATTCAGAGTACCGCCCGTGCGATCGCGATGACGGATGTGCTGGCGTCTCTGTCGGTGGTGGCGACGCGTTACAATTACGTGAAACCTCATATCAACGAAAAGGGCATCATCCGCATCAAAAACGGACGTCATCCGGTCGTAGAGCGCATGATGGGCGGCGAGATGTTTGTCGCCAATGACACATATTTAGACAACGGAAAGAACCGGATTTCGATCATTACCGGTCCGAACATGGCTGGTAAGTCGACTTATATGCGTCAGACGGCGCTGATCACGCTGATGGCGCAGATCGGAAGCTTCGTCCCGGCGGATGAGGCGGATATCGGTCTCTGCGACCGTATTTTTACCCGTGTGGGCGCCTCGGATGATCTGGCATCCGGTCAGAGTACCTTCATGGTGGAGATGACCGAGGTTGCGAATATCCTGCGGAATGCGACGAAAAACAGCCTTCTGATTCTCGATGAGATCGGACGCGGTACGAGTACCTTCGACGGCCTTTCGATCGCCTGGGCGGTTGTGGAGTATATTAGTAATACGAAGATTCTGGGTGCTAAGACGCTGTTTGCGACACATTACCATGAACTGACAGAGCTGGAAGGAACCTTAAGCGGCGTCAACAACTACTGTATCGCGGTCAAGGAACAGGGCGACGATATCGTCTTCCTGCGTAAAATCGTGAAGGGTGGCGCCGATAAGAGCTACGGCATCCAGGTGGCGAAGCTTGCAGGCGTTCCGGCTCCGGTCATCGATCGGGCAAAAGAACTGGTGGAAGAGTTGAGCGATGCCGACATTACAGCGCGTGCGAAGGAGATTGCAGAAAATGGTCCGGGAACCCAGACGCGCAAAAAGGTGGCAAAACCGGACGAGGTAGATCTGCAGCAGATGTCGATCTTTGACACGGTCAATGAGGACGATATCATCAAGGAGATCATGGAACTGGAAGTAAACCGGATGTCTCCGCTGGATGCGCTCAATACATTAGATAAGCTGCAGGCGAAGCTGAAAAACCGGTGGATGCACCAGTAAAAAATAGTTTAGGAAGGATGTGGAGGAGATAGATGGCTGCGATTCAGGTCTTGGATTCCAATACAATCAATCAGATTGCAGCCGGCGAGGTCATTGAACGGCCGGCGTCGGTTGTCAAGGAGCTTTTGGAGAATGCGATCGATTCGAAGGCGACGGCGATCACGGTGGAGATTCAGGGCGGCGGTCTGCAGACGATCCGGGTGACGGATAACGGAAGCGGCATTGTGCGCGAGGAGATCCCACTGGCATTTAAGCGCCATGCGACCAGCAAGATCCGGACGGCGTCGGATTTGTTTCAGGTGGCATCGTTAGGGTTCCGCGGCGAGGCGCTGGCGTCGATCGCGTCGGTGGCGAAGGTGGAACTGATCACGAAAACAAACGATTCGATCAGCGGTTCCCGTTACCGCATCGAGGGCGGCGAGGAACTGGGACTGGAGGAGGTCGGTGCGCCGGAAGGTACGACCTTTATCGCCAGAGATCTGTTCTACAATACACCGGTACGCCGGAAGTTTTTAAAGACGCCGGCGACAGAAGGGTCCCATGTGGCAGATTTAGTCGAAAAGATTGCCCTGTCGCATCCGGAAATCTCCATCCGTTTCATCAATAACAACCAGAGCCGTCTCCATACCTCTGGAAATCATAACTTAAAAGATATAATTTATGCGGTCTTTGGACGTGAGATCACGGCAAACCTGATTGAGGTGGATGCCGGAGCTGATCCGATCCGGGTAGGCGGCTTCATCGGTAAGCCGCTGATCGTGCGCGGCAACCGCACATATGAAAATTATTTCATCAACGGACGCTATATCAAGAGCAGTATCATCGGAAAGGCGATCGAGGACGCATATAAACCGTTCATGATGCAGCACAAGTATCCATTTACGATGCTGCAATTTACGATCGATCCGTCGTATATTGACGTCAACGTCCATCCGGCGAAGATGGAGATCCGTTTCAGGGACGGCGAACAGATCTACCGGACGGTTTACCATACGATCGCGATGGCACTCGCTAACCGGGAACTGATTCCGGCGGTTTCGCTGGAGAATGAGAAGAATACAGAGAAAGAGCTGAAGATTCCGGGGCTGGAAAAGGGAGTGCTGCCGGAGCTTCCAACCAGAAAGATGGAAAGCAGCCAGGGCAGCCGTCCGTCCTTAAAACCAGTCCGTATCCGTGAGGAACATCCGGAACCGTTTGAGACGAAACGTCTGGGGGCATCGCAGGCAGAAATGATGTCGGTCTCGGAAGATATGCCGGGATATGGGGCTGAAAACGGCAGTGGATCAAATGCGGCTGTGTCAGGAACGGGGCGGCTCGATGAAGTGTTTGGAAGAACCGACACAACCGGCAGAGTTGAAAATGTTTCAATTAATACAGAGTCTGATCTGCCAGAGCCGGCCACGTCAGCGCCTTCCAGCGAATCCATCTCAGCTTCAGCGGGGCAAACTGCATCTCCTGCATCTGTTTCAACGGGATCGACCCAGTCCGCCCCATCTGAAAAGCCCCGTCAGATGGATCTGTTTGAAGATAAACTCCTGACCAAACCGGCGCGTGCGAACCACCGCCTGATTGGACAGCTGTTTGACACATACTGGCTGGTGGAGTATCATGATAATCTGTACATCATTGATCAGCATGCGGCGCATGAGAAAATCCTCTATGAGCGGACGATGGCATCCCTTCAAAAGAGGGAGTACACCTCCCAGATGATCGATCCGCCGATCATTTTGAGTCTCAACAGCAGTGAGCAGCTCAAATTGGAGCAGTATATGGAACATTTTACCTCGATCGGATTTGAGATTGAGCCGTTTGGCGGAAAGGAGTACGCGGTGCGTGCCGTTCCGGCGAACCTCTTTTCCGTCGCAAAACGCGAGCTTCTGATGGAGATGATCGACGATCTGGCGGAGGGCAATGGAAGCGGAACCCCGGATCTCATCAATGAGCGTGTGGCGACGATGTCGTGTAAGGCGGCGGTCAAGGGCAATCACACATTATCATTTGCCGAAGCGGACAAGCTGATCGATGAGCTTCTGGAACTCAAAAATCCGTATGCGTGCCCACATGGACGCCCAACGATCATATCGATGAGCAAATATGAGTTGGAGAAGAAATTCAAACGGATTGTATAACCCATTAAAAGGAGAGAAAGTCTTATGGGAAATCTGGAACAAGCGGCTGAAAAAAAGCCCCTGATTGTCCTGACCGGACCGACGGCAGTCGGAAAAACGGCGCTGTCCATTCAGCTTGCCAGGCGGATCGGCGGCGAGATCATCAGCGCGGATTCGATGCAGGTGTACCGCCACATGGATATCGGTACGGCAAAGATACGCCTGGAGGAGATGGACGGTGTGCCGCACCATCTGATCGATATTTTAGAACCGACTGAGGATTTCAATGTCGTGCGGTTTCAGGCGCTTGCCCGCGCGGCGGCGGAAGATATTTACAGCCGCGGAAAAATTCCGATCGTGGCAGGTGGAACCGGCTTTTATATTCAGGCACTGCTCAATGATATTGATTTCACCCAGATCGACGAAAATACGCAGTTTCGGGAGGAGATGGAACGCCTGGCAGCCGAACAGGGGGCGGAAGTCTTGCATGAGCGCCTGCGGGCGGTCGATCCAGAATCGGCGGAGGCGATCCACGCAAACAATGTAAAACGTGTGATCCGCGCGTTGGAATATTATGAGCAGACGGGCGAGAAGATTTCTGCCCACAATGAGGCGGAGCGGGCAAAGACTTCACCGTACCATTTCTTCTATTATGTATTAAATACCGATCGGACGGTTCTCTATGAGCGGATCGAGAAGCGGATCGATGAGATGATGGAAGAGGGACTGGTCGAGGAAGTGAGGCAGCTGCAGGCGATGGGCTGCAGCCGTGATTCAGTGGCGATGCAGGGACTTGGATATAAAGAAATTCTGGCATATTTAAATGGCGAAATGTCGTTGGAGACAGCGGTCAATATCCTGAAACGCGATACGCGCCATTTTGCGAAACGTCAGCTTACCTGGTTCCGGCGGGAACGCGACGTGCGTTTCTTATATTTGCCGGAATTTGATAATGACCGGGAACGCGTGCTGGAACATATTCTGCAGGAATTAGCGGCGGAAGCGGGGATTATGGAGTGTGATTCATAAGATGGATGGAACACTCCAAATTATAATCAAGAAAAGTTAAAGAAACAAAAAAAGAATTATAGAATAACCGACAAAAGGAAAGGAACTACCATGGAGTTAGAGAAAATGTATGGCGACCTCGGCATTTCGAAAGAAGTGCTTGAATATGGAGCCAGAATCGAAGCGGCTCTGGAAGACCGTTTCACAGAGATCGATGGCAATGCAGAGTACAATCAGTTAAAGGTAATCGCTGCGATGCAGAAAAACCGCGTCAGCGATATTCATTTTTCCGGTACAACCGGATATGGTTACAACGACCTCGGACGTGAGACGCTGGAACAGGTATATGCGGATGTATTCCACACTGAGGACGCGTTGGTGCGCCCGCAGATCGTGTGCGGAACGCACGCGCTCTACACGGCATTAGCCGGAAACCTGCGCCCGGGCGACGAGCTGCTTTCGCCGGTGGGAAAACCGTATGATACTCTGGAGGAAGTGATCGGCATCCGCGAGTCCAACGGTTCCCTGCGGGAGTACGGCATTTCATACCGTCAGGTTGACCTGCTGCCGGACGGAACCTTCGATTACGACGGCATCCGCGCGGCGATCAACGAGAAAACAAAACTGGTAACCATCCAGCGTTCCAAGGGATACGCATCCCGTCCAACCCTCTCGGCAGAGCAGATCGGTGAACTGATTGCATTTGTCAAATCCATCAAACCGGAAGTGATCTGTATGGTAGACAACTGCTATGGCGAATTCGTTGAGCGGATCGAACCGAGCGATCTCGGTGCGGACATGGTAGTCGGTTCCCTGATTAAAAACCCGGGCGGCGGACTGGCGCCGATCGGCGGCTATATCGCCGGAACCAGACAGTGCATCGAAAATGCAGCGTACCGCCTTGGTTCTCCGGGGCTCGGACGGGAGGTCGGCGCGAGTCTTGGCGTCAACCAGTCCTTCTTCCAGGGACTTTTCCTGGCACCGACTGTTGTATCCGGCGCATTAAAGGGAGCTATCTTTGCGGCAAACGTCTATGAGCGCCTGGGCTTTGATGTGGTTCCGAACAGCACGGAGCCGCGCTATGATATCATTCAGGCGATCACGTTTGGAAAACCGGAGGGTGTTATTGCGTTCTGCCAGGGCATTCAGGCGGCGGCGCCGGTTGACAGCTATGTATCGCCGGAACCGTGGGATATGCCGGGGTATGATTCCCAGGTTATTATGGCAGCAGGTGCCTTTATTCAGGGATCCTCGATAGAGCTTTCCGCGGATGGTCCGATCAAACCGCCGTACAGCGTATTCTTCCAGGGCGGACTGACCTGGTACCATGCGAAGTTAGGCATTTTAATGTCCCTGCAGAAGCTTCTGGATGCAGGCATAGTAAAACTTGAGCAGCTCAAAATCGACTAGAAATGACGTTTTTTGAATGATTTTGTAATTAATTTTAAGAAAACTTTAAAAAAAAATCTGCCGGACTGTCTATACACATTCCGGCAGTTTGTGCTAAGATAATAAAGATTATAGAAAGGGGC
>NZ_FR895078.1:13248-13503 GCF_000434655.1 Clostridium sp. CAG:43
ATAAAGATTATAGAAAGGGGCGGTATTCGGTATCATGAATCGAGCAAAAAATTTCTGGATTCTGCTGCTGCTTCTGATGACAGGGATTGTGTTAGGTGGATTTATCGGAAATATGGCATCCGGCGTCAGGGGACTGTCGTGGCTGAATTACGGACAATCATTCGGTCTGATGGACCCGGTTGTTCTTGATTTAGGAATCCTGGTTATCACGTTTGGTCTGTCAATCCGGGTGACGATGGCGAGCATCATCGGCGT
>NZ_FR895078.1:13549-18759 GCF_000434655.1 Clostridium sp. CAG:43
ATCGCATATCGTCTGATTTAATCAAAGAATCCCGCCAGGCGGGAATGGCTTTCTGTATGCAGAGGAGAGGCACGCAGGAGGACAATCAATGAAAAAAGAAATAAAGAAACCAGTAAAAAGTTTTGAACCGACCGCTGGATGGCGTCTTACCATGAAAGATATCCCTGAAAAAGACCGCCCCTACGAAAAATGTGAGAGGGAGGGAGTTGGGGCACTGACGGACGCCGAGCTTTTAGCGATCCTTATCCGGACCGGAAACCGGCAGGAGTCGGCACTTTCCCTGGCAACCCGGATTCTGGCGCAGGCGCAGCCGCCGGGAATTTTAGGGCTTTTGCATCTGACTCTTCCAGAACTGATGGAGCAGAAAGGAATCGGCAGGGTCAAGGGAATCGAACTTTTGTGTGTGGGAGAACTGTCACAGCGGATCTGGCGCACCTTGACGCTTTCAGAAGCGCCTGCGTTTACGGCACCGGAGGCGATCGCCGCTTTTTATATGGAGGAAATGCGTCACAAAGAGCAGGAAGAGATGCACCTGATGATCCTCAATACGAAGCAGAGGCTGATTCGGGATATCCTGCTGTTTCGGGGAACCTTCAATCACTCTCCGGCGTCTCCGAGGGAGATATTTATCGAGGCGCTGCGCTATCATGCAGCCAGCATCGTTTTAGTACATAATCATCCGAGCGGGGATCCTACCCCCAGTGCGGAGGATCGGCGGACGACCGTCCGGATTCAGGAGGCGGGCGCTATGCTGGGAATCCGGCTTTTGGATCATGTGATTATCGGCGAACAAGCCTATTTTAGTTTCAAAGAACGGGGAATACTATCATTATGAAAAACAGCAAGTATATTCTGGCAGGTATGTCAGCCTTCTGTCTTGTGCTGATTACAGCAACGTCTATCAAATCAAGCTTTCTGATGCCGCTTCGGACGGGTGTCGGTTTTGTTCTGGTACCGCTGCAGTCAGGCGTCAACGCGATTGGCACAGGTCTCTACAATACGCTTGAAAATTTTTCCTCCCTGCGGGAGGCGCAGGAGGAGAACAAAAATCTCCAGATGCGTCTGGACCAGATGGTGGAAGAGAACAACCGCTTGCAGTCGGAGCAACCGCTTGCAGTCGGAGCTTTACGAGTTAGACCGTCTCAGAGAGCTGTATCAGCTTGATCAGGAATATATGCAGTATAAAAAAATAGCCGCCCGTGTCATTGCAAAGGACTCTGGAAACTGGTTTCAGGTATTCCGGATCGACAAGGGAGCGGACGATGGCATTCAGGAAGATATGAACGTCATGGCAGGCGGCGGACTGGTCGGTATTGTAACCGATGTCGGGGCAAACTATGCAACTGTCCGCGCGATCATCGATGACGACAGCAACGTCAGCGGCATGTCCCTGCGGACCGGCGATACCTGTAATGTATCCGGCAACCTGACGCTTTACCAGGATGGACGGCTGGGACTTGACCATATCAAGAAAGAGGCAGATATCCAGGAGGGCGACAAGATCGTGACCTCCAACATCAGCGATATTTTCCTGCCGGGCATTCTCATCGGTTATGCCTCCGGGCTGACGACCGATGCCAACAACGTAACCAAATCTGGTACAATCATTCCGGTTGCAGATTTTGATAACCTGCAGGAGGTACTGGTAATCACCCAGCTGAAAAATGGGGATGGAGGCGACAATAATGCGGAAGCTGCTGATTAACCTTGTCATGCTGATTCTGGCATTCACGATCCAGATCTGCGTGTTCCCACAGATCGCCTTCTTATCTTCGGCTCCGAACCTGCTGCTGATTGTGGTGTTTGTGTGCAGCTTCATCGAGGGGCGCGAGCGGGGGATGTTCTACGGGCTGGTGGCAGGTCTTTTTATGGATCTGTTTTACAGTGGACCATTTGGCTTTTATACACTGTTTTTCATCAATCTGGGGTATGTCAGTGGAATCTGCAACAAGTATTATTATGAAGACTACATCACGCTGCCGCTGCTTTTAAGCCTGGCAAGTGATTTAATCTATAACCTGTACATCTATGTATTCCGGTTCCTGATACGGAATCGTCTGAATTTTGGGCATTATCTGGTCTCCATCATTATCCCGGAGATCATATTTACCACGGTTACGACGCTTGTCGTATACCGGTTTTTCCTTTTTATCAACCGGAAACTGAAAGAATGGGAACAAAGGAGAGATTCGAACATTGTTTGATGACCTGAAAGAATATCTGCGAGAATGGTTCAAAAAAGTGATTACCTCCCGGCTTTTTGTCCTGGCGGTTGTGTTCTGCCTGATGTCGTCCGCATTGGTGATGCGGTTGTTCAACCTGCAGATCATCAAGGGCGAAGAGTATCAGGATGCATATACAGCGATGACGGAAAAAGTCATAAAGACTGCCAGCACGCGGGGTAATATCTACGATCGGAACGGCAATGTGCTGGCGTACAACGAACTGGCATACGACGTTACCATACAGGATACCGGTGCGTACAAGACGGATGCACAGTGGAACACGATGCTCTACGATCTGGTATCGATCTTGAATAAACACGGTGAGAGCGCACAGACCAGTTTAGAGCTTACGCTCGATCACGATGGAAATGTCGTGTATACCTCCGAGACACAGTCCGGACGCAAGCGATTTTTGCGTGATTATTATGGTCTTAAAAATGTGGATGAGATGGACGATTCAGATGGAAAATACCCGTCCGACATTTCAGCGCCAGATCTGCTGGAGCGGATGAAAAAGGAGTACCACCTGACACTCGGTGACGATAAGAACCGGGACGGGCGTCCGCTTGACAAAGACGGCAATCCGATCGATGTTTCGGATGAGGTGGCGCTGCAGATCGTCGGTATCCGCTACACGATGCGTTTTACCGCGTTCCAGAAGTACGAATCGACAACGATCGCGACGGATATCAGCGATGAGACCGTTGCAGACATTTTAGAGCACGCAGCCGATCTGGTGGGCGTCAATATACAAGAATCGACGATCCGTGTGTACAATGAAAGCCTCTACTTTGCGCCGATCATTGGATATACGGGAAAAGTAACGAGCGAACGTCTGGAGGAGTTAAAGGCGGTCAACGATGACTATGAGTTAAATGATGTCGTAGGCCGTACCGGCATCGAATCCTCGATGGAGCTGGAATTAAAGGGTAAGAAAGGTTCCCAGACGGCATATGTAGATAACGTCGGAAGAATCCTAAGCGTGACCGGGGAAGTCGCACCGGTGGCAGGCAACGATATCTGGCTGACCCTCGATCTGAACCTTCAGAAGGGTATTTACCACATTCTGGAGAAGCAGCTGGCGGGCGTCTTGTTAAAGACGATTGTCAACCAGGATGAGAAAGATATCGCTTATATCGATTCTTCCAGTATTAAAATACCGATCAAGAAGGCATACTTCCAGCTGATCAACAACAACGTCCTCTCGATTGATAATTTTGCTTCCGAAGAGGCATCCGATGTGGAACAGCAGATTTATCAGAAGTACGAGAGCTCACGCGTGCGGATTGAACAGGAACTGCGGGGCGAACTGCAGTCTGAAAATGCAACGCCGATGAACGCGCTGTCAGAGGAAATGCAGGCATATATGCAGTATATCTATTCGTATCTTTCTTCCAGCAACAAGGCGATTGTCCAGCGTGATGCGATCGATACGTCCAGTGACATGTATCAGGCGTGGAAGAACGGTACGATCAGTCTGCGGGAATACTTATATTATGGAATTGCCAACAACTGGATCGATACGACGAAGCTGGACATCCAGAGCCGCTATTCGAATGCGGACGATGTCTTCACGGCACTGCTGGACGACTGTTTCCGCGATCTGGAAAAGGATCCGGCATTCGAGAAACTGATTTATCAGTATTTAATCAATAACAATGTTGTGACCGGGCGCGAGCTCTGCATGGCGCTCTATTCCCAGAATGTGCTTGCATACGATGAGAATGAGGTCAACCTGCTGCGTGTCAGCGGGGAAGAATATGCGTACCAGTTCCTGATGAATAAGATCCGCAATATTGAGATCACACCGGCGCAGCTGGCACTTGACCCGTGTACGGCGAGCTGTGTCGTGACGAGCGCGAAGACTGGCGAGGTGCTGGCACTGGTATCTTATCCAAGCTATGACAACAACCGGATTTCGGACAGCACCTATTTTGCCCAGCTAAATGCCGATCAGTCGCTGCCGCTGCGAAACAATGCGACGCAGACGCTGAAAGCACCAGGCTCCACCTTTAAGCCGATCACGGCGATTGCAGGTCTGGAAGAGGGCGCAATCACGCTTTCTGATATGATTAACTGTACCGGTATTTATGAGGAAGTCAGCAATCCGATCCGATGCTGGAAATATCCGGGCTTCCACGGACCGTTAAATGTCGTGGGAGGTATCGAAAATTCCTGTAACTATTTCGTCTCGGAGGTGGCGCACCGCCTGTCCACAGAGACAGATGGAAGCTACAAACCGGAGAAAGGTCTGGAGACGCTGAAAAAATACGCGACCATGTTCGGTTTGGACCGGACTTCGGGCATTGAAATCTCGGAGGCGACGCCGTCTATCAGTGATACCGATCCGGAGCGTTCCAGTATGGGACAGGGTACGCACCAGTTTGCGAGCGTGCAGCTTGCCCGCTATGTGACGGCGCTTGCCAACCGCGGCACGGTCTATGATCTGAGCTTGATTGATAAGGAGACGGATTCCCAGGGTAATCTGGTCAAGGATTATTCGCCGGCTGTGGCGTCAACCCTTGATTTCCAGACAAGTACCTGGGATGCAGTCCAACAAGGTATGCGCCAGGTAGTTACCAACAGTTCGACCAAGCGCGTGTTTGATGGTCTGGACGTACACGTGGCCGGTAAGACCGGTACGGCGCAGGAGTCCCAGAAACGGGGCAACCACGCGTTCTTTATTTCGTTTGCACCGTATGAGAATCCGGAAATTTCGGTGACGGTCAGTATCCCGAATGGATATTCTTCTTCGAATGCGGCGATGGTGGCAAAACACGTATATCGTTACTTCTATGGCTATGCGAGTCTGGATGATATCCTGAATTCAGGAGCATTGGATGCGTCCAATGAACGAATCAATGGAGATTAAGAGGTGATGGAACTATGAAAAGTTCCGTAGTAATAAAGGGATGTAAGTCCGGTATGACGGTAATTCTGAATCCGGACACCCCCTTTGAACAGTTACTGGAGGATGTAGGGAAA
>NZ_FR895078.1:18810-20831 GCF_000434655.1 Clostridium sp. CAG:43
GGGATCCGCCCAGATGACGCTGACCCTGGAGGGGAGAGAACTGACCCCAATCGAGGAACTACAGGTGACGGATGCGATTACCGCCAATTCCCAGATAGAGATTCTCTGTCTGCTGGATACTGACGCTAACCGCATCGCCCGCTGTGAAAAGGCGCTGACCGAGCGGCTGATGGAGCTGACTGCCCGGACGGGACAATTCTATAAAGGTAATTTATCCCGGGGCGATCTGCTGGAATCCGATGCGAGCATCGTGATCATCGGGGATGTGGAGCGCGGCGCGCGTGTCAGCGCACGGGGCAATATCGTCGTTCTTGGCACGCTGGCGGGTTCCGCCCATGCTGGGGCGGCGGGAAGTGAGGACGCGGTGATTACCGCGCTGGAGATGTCGCCGATGCACCTTCGGATTGCTGATCTGACAGCCAAAACGCGCAGCCAGGGTAAAAAGATGGGGCGCGGACCGATGATTGCATCGGTATCCGATGGAAACATTGAGGTAGAATCGGTCAAAAAAAGTTTTTTAGATTATTTTCATTTTATTTAGCGTATTTAATGGATTTAAGACTGGAATTATTCTACTTTTTAGAGTAGAATAAAATGGTAAAACAGAATACAGGAGGATGTTCCTATGAGCGAAGTTATCGTTATTACTTCCGGAAAAGGAGGCGTCGGCAAAACGACAACCTCAGCGAACGTCGGCACCGGGCTTGCCATGCTTGGCAAACGGGTGGTTCTCATCGACACCGATATCGGTCTGAGAAACCTGGATGTCGTCATGGGACTGGAAAACCGGATTATCTACAATCTGGTCGATGTGATCGAGGGAAACTGCCGGATGAAGCAGGCGCTGATTCGAGACAAAAGATATCCTGACCTGTTCTTATTACCTTCCGCCCAGACGCGGGACAAGTCGTCCGTGAGTCCGGGGCAGATGATAAAATTAGTAGAAGACTTAAGAGAAGAGTTTGATTACATACTGCTTGACTGTCCCGCCGGGATTGAGCAGGGCTTTCGTAATGCGATCGCCGGGGCGGACCGGGCACTGATTGTCACGACACCGGAGGTATCCGCGATAAGGGATGCTGACCGGATCATCGGACTTTTAGAAGCATCCGGGGTCGGGCGTATGGACCTGATCATCAACCGGATCCGGAGCGATATGGTGCGCCGGGGCGATATGATGTCGGTGGATGATGTGATGGATATTCTGTCTGTCCCTGTGATTGGCACAGTCCCGGACGATGAGGATATCGTTATATCCACGAATCAGGGCGAACCGCTGGTCGGCATGAATGGATATGCCGGGCAGGCATATTTAAACATATGCAAACGAATACTTGGAGAATCGGTACCATTTATACAGCTTGATGCGTCTCCGGGCTTCTGGTCCCGGATATCCGGCTTCCTCAAACGTGCATAGGAGGGGACGATATGATTCTGATTGCAGAACTGTTTACGAAAAAGAATTCCGGCGAGATAGCCAGAAAGCGTTTAAAACACCTTCTGACTGCCGATCGGGCGGGCTGTTCGCCGGAACTTCTGGATCTGATTCGCGCAGATTTCCTGAGGAGCGTGTCACGTTATCTGGAGATTGATCCGGGGGATGTGACACTCCGGATTCTGAGGACATCCTCAGAACAGCCGGCGGAGGTATTCCCGGCGGTCTGTGCGTCGGTGCCGGTTCTTACTTTAAGGAGCCATTTACAGCATGATATTCGATTACCAATTTAGAAATTACAACTTTCGAGCCCTCATTTATATGATTCTGCTGAGTGTTCTCGGCATTTTGGTTGTCGGGAGCGCCAGCAATCAGGACCGTTCCTCTGTGATAAAACAGATTATCGGAGTGGTTGTATCCCTGATTATCTGTCTGGTTCTGTCTTTGATTGATTACCATCAGTATTTCCGATTTACCACGCTTATCTATGTGGTCTGTGCCGGAATGCTGGCGGCAGTTCTTTTGTTTGGACGTACCACCAAGGGCGCGACCCGCTGGCTGCGGATCGGCGGGATTCAGATCCAGC
>NZ_FR895078.1:20864-26840 GCF_000434655.1 Clostridium sp. CAG:43
TTTGTAAAGATCGGTCTGATCCTCATCCTGGCGAATTTCCTTTCCAGAAACCGGGAGAAAATCAATGAGCCAAAGACATTGGGGATGACGGCGCTTATCTGTGTCCTTCCGGTCGGCATGGTATATTTACAGCCGAACCTTTCCACCACCATCGTCATCTGCTTCATGATTCTGTGCATGATTTATGTAGCCGGTATCAGTTACAAATGGATTGCCGGTGCGGTGGCGGTCGGGATACCTGGATTTGCGGCGCTTATCTATCTGTCGCTGCAGGGATTCATCCCGTTTCTCCAGAAATACCAGGCACAGCGTATCATGGGAAAGATTTTCCACAGCAGCAGTGAATTTACGGATCTGAACCGTCAGCAGGATAACTCCATGATGGCGATCGGCTCCGGGCAGCTGCGCGGCAAGGGGCTTTTTAACAACACATTAAGCTCCGTCAAGAATGGAAATTTCCTCTCGGAGGAACAGACGGACTTTATCTTCGCTGTTATCGGAGAGGAGCTTGGGTTTGTCGGCGGCGTGGCGGTCATTGCCCTCTATGCGCTGCTGGTGTATGAGTGCCTCTGGATTGCAGCGCGCGCGAAGGACACAGCTGGACGTCTGATTGCATCGGGCATGGCGGCGCTTCTGGCGTTCCAGAGTTTTGCCAACATTGCGGTAGCCACGGGAATCTTCCCGAACACGGGTCTTCCGCTTCCTTTCATAAGCTCCGGACTTAGTTCGCTGCTCAGTATGTTTATCGGAATGGGAGTTGTTCTCAATGTTGGATTGCAACGAAATAACGTAACCGTTCAGTAAGTACATGCATGGACTGTGAAGCTGCATGGAAATTGAATTTTATGGTTATGAAAAATAGGAATCATTAAGGAGGCAGGTATAGATGTATATCGGGTTAATCGCACATGATGCGAAGAAAAAACTGATGCAGAACTTCTGTATCGCATATCGCGGCATCCTGAGCAAGCATGAACTCTATGCGACAGGAACGACAGGCCGCCTGATTGAGGAGGTTACGAATCTGACCCTCCATAAATATCTGCCGGGTCATCTGGGAGGTTCCCAGCAGCTCGGCGCACAGATCGAACACAATCAGATCGATCTGCTGATTTTCCTGCGCGATCCGTTGGCGCCGAAGCCGCATGAGCCAGATGTTAATGATGTTGTCCGCCTCTGTGATATTCACAATATCCCGATGGCGACAAACCTGGCGACGGCAGAGCTTCTCGTTAAGGCGCTTGACCGCGGCGATATGGAATGGCGGGAGATGTACAAATGAGAAAACAGACAATCCGACTTGCGGGCGCACTGATGCTTTGCGGTATCAGCATGCTGACCGGCTGTGGTGCCCGCGGTCTGGAACAGGCATATTCATTTCAAGAACGGGAAACGCAGATGACGCCAGCGGCAGGTGCCGGGCTGGCGCCCTTTTTTGCCTCTTCTCTCTGCGTACCGGAATCTGCAGACGGCGATATTGCTCCAGATGATGCGGTGACGGCGCAGGCGGGCGCATTGTTTGATGTGACCGACTCCAGCGTTATATATGGTAAGAACATCTATGACCAGATGTACCCGGCGAGCATCACGAAGGTAATGACGGCGATCATCGCGATCGAGGAAGGCAATCTTTCCGATGCGGTGACGGCAAATGACGATGTCGTGATCCACGAGGCAGGCGCTTCGATGGCAGGCATCAAGCCGGGCGATACCTTTACGCTGGAGCAGCTTTTATACGGACTGATGATTCCGTCCGGCAACGATGCAGCCAATGCGATTGCGGATCATATCGCCGGAAGCACGGATGCGTTTGTGGAGAAGATGAATGCGAAAGCGAAGGAACTCGGTGCGACCCACACGCATTTTGTCAATGCAAATGGTCTGCACAGCACCGACCACTATACAACGGCATATGATCTCTACCTGATTTTCAACGAGGCGCTTAAACTGCCGCTGTTTTGTGAGATCATCAACGCACAGTCTTATACAGCTGACTATACCGATGCAAATGGAGCCGCAAAACAGCAGGTCTGGAAGGTTGGCAACTGGTATCTGAAGGGAGACCGCGAGGCACCGGAGGGGGTGACTGTCTTAGGCGGCAAAACCGGCACCACACAGGCGGCTGGCTACTGCCTGATCATGGCGAGCGATGGGGACGATGGCAAGGAATATATATCGGTTGTGCTAAAATCTGCAAATCGTCCGTCACTTTATGACAATATGACGGAAATTTTGACTAAAATTTCAAATAAGTGATTGCAATATTTATGAATTTATACTATAATTATTTATACAATAAAAGATTTTACATACAACTTAAATAAACTCAAGGAGGAGATTGTTATGGTTCAGATCATCGCAGGAGCAAAGGGAAAAGGAAAAACTAAATATTTACTCGATATGGCGAACACGGCTGTCAAAGAAGCCAAGGGTTCCGTTGTCTATCTGGATAAGAGTTCCAAACATATGTATGAGTTGAATAACCAGATTCGCCTTATCAATGTACAGGAATATCCGATTGATACCAGCGATGGATTTATCGGATTTATTTGTGGTATTATCTGCCAGGATCACGATCTGGAGCAGATGTATCTTGACAGCTTCCTGAAACTTGCCTGCCTCGAGGGAGCGGATATTGAAGAGACCTACAAGACGCTGGAGACCATCAGTGAGAAATATCATGTAAAATTCGTTTTAAGCATATCCATGAATGCAGCCGATCTTCCAGAGTGCGCGAAAGAAAGTGTTGTAGTATCTTTATAAGAGATTCAAAATGAACGAAACCGCAGCTGTCAGCGCAGGGCGGAGACAGGAGACTGTCCGATTCATCTGAAAAAGGAGAATTGGATGGTCTCTTTTTTTTCTAATTTTCTAGTTTGGGCTCAAAACCATCTTTCTACATTTTCATTGAAATGCTTCTTTTGCAGGTACCACCTTTGGGAAAAAATAGATATGCTTTTTGCATTTTTTCAAAATTGTAAGTATTTCCTATCATGTATATGAATTTTTTTGCATTAAATGAAAAAATTACAAAATATACTGAAAAATAATTGTAAAATTTTGATTTATACGGTATAATGACACGTGTCGGGAGACAAAAGATTACGATACATCTATTTGTGAGATAGATACAAAAGTATACGGAAATCATTTAAAAGACAGGAAGGAAAATACTATGAATGCAGAATTTTACCAAGGGAACCGACAGCGGCTATATGACAGCCTTCCGGATCATACCCTGCTTCTCCTGTTTTCCGGTTCTTCCATCCGAAAGACAGCCGATGAAAATTATCCGTTTTATGCCGATCGGAGTTTTCTCTATCTGACCGGCATTGGGCAGGAACACACAGTCCTGATGGCAGAGAAAGACGGAGAAGAGGTACAGGAAACACTTTACATACTTCCGCCGGATATGCTGGCAGAGCGGTGGACCGGGAAGCGGTTCACACCGGAGGAGGCCAGGGCGCGATCCGGGGCCGCGCAGATCGCATCGAGCGGCGAGTGGGAAAACCGTCTGAAACTTCTGATGCGGAGCGGACGGTTTGAGCGGATTGCGATGGATCTGTACCGGCACGATCCGGAGGATGCAGATACCGAGAGTATCCGGATGGCACGGAGACTTAGAAAGTGGTACCCGGCAGCCACACTCACGGATATTTCCCGTCAGATACGCCGCCAGCGTACCATCAAGCAGCCGTGTGAGATCGAGGCGATGCGGGAGGCAGTCAAGATTACGAGGGACGGCATTCTGGCGATGATGAAGGCATCAAAGCCGGGAATGTACGAATACCAGTATAAAGCCGAATTCGACTACGCACTGGCGCAGCACGGATGCCTTGCACCGGCATTTCCGAGTATCATTTCCGCGGGAGCCAATAATTTCTGTATTCACTATTATGAGTACACAGGGCAGGCGAAGGACGGCGATATGATTCTCAACGACGTAGGCGCCCAGTATGACCACCTCTTCAATGATGTATCGCGCGGCTGGCCGTGCAACGGAAAGTTTTCCGAACGGCAGCGACTTCTTTACACATGTGCATACCGGACTTCGCAGCATATGTTCTCCATCATTCGGCCGGGAATGAAGATGGCAGACGTGGACCGGCTGGCGAGGGAATACAATTTCGAACAGCTCAAAGCGATCGGCTTATGTGACCGGTATGAGGACGTCGGCAGATATATCTGGCACGGCGGCGCCCACCATGTTGGCTGGGACACACATGATCTGGTCGATGTCGATATCGTAGAGCCGGGTATGGTTTTCTGCGTGGATATCGGCATCTACTGCGAGGAATGGGGCATCGGCTTCCGCCTCGAGGATAACTGCCTGGTAACGGAGGATAGCTGTGAGAATCTGACAGCATCCATCCCCAGAACGATAGAAGAAATAGAATCAGTGATGGGAGGAGAGTAATCATGGAACAGTTACTTGCGTATATGCATAAAGAACACCTGGATGGCATGTTCATCAGCCGCCCGGTCAATGTAAAGTATGTCAGCCATTATACCGGCGAAGATTCCTGGCTTTTTATCACGGAGCAGGAAAAATTCTTTCTGACAGATCCGCGCTACACCGAGCAGGTTTCCTATGAGTGCCCGGATTACACGATTTTGAACTGGAGAGACACCTATGGTTCCATCGGAAAGGCACTTGCGTACGCGGCGGGAAAGGTTGGAGCAAAGACGATCGGCTATGAAGCATCCCACCTGACCGTTGAACAGTACCAGAATCTCCAGTCGGAGGTAAAAGCAGAGCTGGTAACGGCGGACGGCATCATTGAGGAGTTCCGCTCCATCAAGAGGCCGGAAGAGATTGAGTGCCTGCGTATCTCCTGTGATATTGCTTCAAGGGCATATGAAAAGATCCAGAAGGATATCCGGGTCGGCATTACCGAGAAAGAGCTGGCGGCGCGTTTAAGCCTCTATATGGTTCTGGAGGGTGCGGATACACAGCCATACGGCAATATCCTCATCTCCGGTGCGAGAACATCCCTGCTTCATGGAATTCCGTCCCAGAAAGCGATTGAATACGGCGATCTGGTCCTGATGGATTATGGATGCCAGTATCACGGCTATTTGTCAGATATGACGCGTACCCTGGTAGTCGGACGCGCAACGCCGAAGCAGAAGGAAGTATACAAGATTGAGCAGCAGATGGTCGCTGCGGTGGAAGGATTCTTAAAAGACGGTGTTTCGGCATCGGATGCATATTATGAATCCACGAAGATCATCGAGGGGACTGAGTATTTTCCGTATCACTACACAGGAATCGGACACGGCGTCGGCATGTTTGTCCATGAGATTCCATTTATGAGCCCTGTTTCTAAAAATATCGTGCATGCCAATAACGTCATGACCGTGGAACCGGGTATCTACATTCCGGGATGGGGCGGCATCCGTATCGAGGATCAGCTTCTCATCACGGAGACAGGCAATGAAAATCTGATCAGCGCCACCAAGGAGCTGATTGAGCTTTAATAAAAGAGGACAAGGAGGAATATTATGAAAAAAAACAAACTACTTGCACTGGGATTAGCTGCACTGATGGCAGCGAGTGTAGCGGGCTGTTCCACTCCGAGCGCTTCGGTGGATGACACGAAGGCAGCCGAATCGGGAAGTGACAGCTCCCAGAGCGCAGCAGCGGGCGAAAAGATTTTCCGTTATTCCAACACGGCGGATATCGCGACGATTGACCCTGATAAGACAAACTCCGTAGCAGATGCGACCGTCTCCTATCATATCTATGATGGTCTGTACCGCAACGTACAGGGCGAGCTTCAGCCGGCAACCGCTGAGAGCTATGAAGTCAGCGATGATGGTCTCGTATATACTTTCAAACTTCGTCAGGATACAAAGTGGAGTGATGGACAGACTGTTACGGCTAAGGATTATGAGTACGGTATGAAGCGTCTCTGCGATCCGGCAGCAGCCTGCCCTGCCAGCTATCTGGGTGCTGTTTTAAAGAACGGCGCC
>NZ_FR895079.1:0-7755 GCF_000434655.1 Clostridium sp. CAG:43
GTTTTCCTCCTTGCAAATCCCCCCAACTTGTTATATACTTAAATATACTATGTTATTATAGTAATGAAAGAACGAAAAAAGGAAGGAATTACCGATGACACTGTTAGAAAATTGGCGCAATCTGGCATATGGTGACGGGCTGGATGATAAAAAGAAAGAGGAACTCTGGTCTGGATATTTTACGATTGAGAAAGGCATTTACGAGCAGATTCTTGCAAACCCGACTGAGGTTGTAGAAGGTACCGTTAAGGAACTGGCTGAGAAGTATGATACCGAAGTTATGATCATGACCGGTTTCCTGGATGGAATCAATGAGAGCTTAAAGGGCTACGAGAACCCGATCGAGACCATGGATGAGGATACCAAGGTTAAGATTGAGATCGACCCGGAGAAGTTATATTACAACATGGTAGAGGCAAAGGCTACCTGGCTGTATGAGCTTCCGCAGTGGGATGCAATCCTGACTGAGGAGAGAAGAACAGAGCTGTACCGCGAGCAGAAGGCATCTGGCACAGTCCGCAATACACATAAGATTTACCCGAACGATCCGTGTCCATGCGGAAGCGGTAAGAAATATAAGAAGTGCTGCGGAAAGAATAAATAATAGATTTATGAATCAGAAGCACATCCGGAACACAGAGTGAACCGGATGTGCTTTCTTCTATGGAAATATAGGACGTGCTTTTGTATAATAGATATAGAGAAAAGACAGCAGACGAATGATGGCAGGAGGCATGATAAAAGAATGGCAGGTACAAAGCAGTGGAGGGCGGCAGATGGGAGACTGCAGCCGGGATTTCAGACAGCAGGTTTTACATTGAAACAGGTGGGAAAACTGCAGGCGCTGGGAGCGCAGACACTGTATTTTGAACATGAAAAAAGCGGGGCGTCCCTGTTTTATATCAGAAATAAAGATACAAACCGGGGATTCTCGATTTCCTATCGGACACCGCATCTGGATGAGACGGACACGAATCATGTGTTTGAGCATTCGGTACTTGCTTCCTCTGATAAATATCCGAGTAAGGATATTTTTTTTGATCTTTGCAGCAAGACATACCACACATTTGTAAATGCATTTACCTATATACCATTTACGGCATATCCGGTGTGCAGCCAGAGCGAGGAACAGCTGCTTAAGATGGCAGATGTGTATTTAAGTTGCATGAAAGCGCCGGGAATCCGGCGGGAACGCCGCTTTTTTGACCGTGAAGCGGTCCGCTATGAGCTGCGCGACCGCAAGAGCCCGATTACGCTGGCAGGAACGGTGTACAGCGAGGATTTCGGCATGCTGAATGATACAGATAATGAGGCACTGCGGAATGTTTTGCGGGCGCTGTATCCGGGGGAGACGGCGGCAAATGCGAATGGACAGGCGCACCGTTTTTATAAGGATCTGACGTATGAACATACGATGGAGATGTATGATCGATTTTATCGGTTCGATAATGCTCTGATTTTGTTGTATGGGGATCTGGACTGGAAACGGTTTCTGGCATTCCTGGATAAAGAGTATCTGTGTGATGCAAAGAAAAGCTATGGAAAAGAAGACGGATGGAGTTTCCAGTCAGGCAGCGGGCGACAGGAAAAACAGGAAATGCAGAATATAGGGATGAGTGCGTTTTACAGCCCCGAGCCAGATGGTTTGGAAAATGGGGGAGAATCATTCTTCTGTCAGGCAACCGTTCCCAGTCCTGCTTACCGGGGAGACGCATCGGAGAATGCGGCGGTGGTATCGTATGCGATGGA
The DNA here is from genome assembly GCF_000434655.1 of Clostridium sp. CAG:43. NCBI lineage: Bacteria > Bacillati > Bacillota > Clostridia > Eubacteriales > Clostridiaceae > Clostridium > Clostridium sp. CAG:43. The sequence continues at coordinate 1,750 of NZ_FR895079.1, forward strand.
TCTGAGCGGCATTTCATGGGAAAAGCTGATCCAGTACAGCATCATTGCGGGAATGATGAATGTGGATGGATCGGTTTTCAGGGAAAAGCTGCGGACGGCGGGCATCCATTGTGATGCGAGCGCATCGGTGATGATGGAGGCGGAAAAGCCATTTTTTGTTTTCGAAATGACAGACAGCAGTCCGAAGGATGCAGAACGGTTCCGGCAGGTGTCAGATGAGACATTGTGCGAGATGCAGGAGCGCGGGATCGACCCGTCAGTGGTGGAGACGGCGCTCAAGGCACGGGCGATACATGATTATACGGCAGGCGAAGATACGGATGTATTTGCGGATTCGATCGTGCCGGAAGTCAGCCTGAAATGGGCACTGACGGGCGATGCGGATGTGTATGCGGATGAGGCGGCAGCCTATGATTCTCTGGATGCAGGGACGGCACAGGCGGAGATTCGCCGGTTTGCGGCAGAGCTTGGCGCGGCGAAGCGACGGGTTCTTGTCACGACGGTTCCGACACCGGGGATGGCAGAGGCGATGGAGCAGGAGCGCGACGCGTATCTGGCGCAGATGAAGGCGGAGATGAGCGAGGCAGAGCTGGATGCGCTGATTGCGAAGACCCTGGATTTTGATGCGTGGAATGCGTCGGAGTGTTCAAATGCGGATTTTATGATCCGGGTCGATGAGCTTCCGCCGCCGGAAGAGACGCCGGAATATCAGATATATGAGATAAATGGGATTTCGGTCTATGAATCGCCGTCGGATCTGGAAGCGATCAGCTATAACCGTTTATACCTGGATTTGAGCGGCGTGCCGGAAGAGGACCGTTTTTACATTCCTTTATATACAATGTTTGTTTCAGAGCTTGAAAATGCCCGGTATGGCAGAATGGAAAAGGAAAATCAGATTGAGCGCTATCTGCATGATTTTTCCATGAATGAGGGACATCCGGAGGTTCGGGCGGGACGAAACAGCCATCCGACGCTGGCGGTCAGCTGGTATGGGATGGCGGAGGATTATGAAGAGAGCCTGTATGTCCTGTTGGAACTCTTATCACATCCGCTCTGGAGAGATAAGAATGCGGTTATTCAGGCACTGGATGAGACGATTCCGTCCTGTGATGAGTCGCGCAGGGATGCGTATTCGCTGGCGGTGCGTCTGGCGGCATCTGGCTATAGCATCAATACGCGGTATCAGGAATATGTCGGCGGACAGGCGTTTTATGAGTTTTTGAAAAAACTGCGCGGGCGACTGGAACAGGAGGATGCAGCGATCTTCCAGCTGGCAGAGAAGATGGAGGAGGTGCGCGACCGCATCCTACATGGAACAGCGGTGACGATCCTTCATGTTGCACCGAGGGAAAATCTGGAATGGATGCGGAACTGTGCGGGGCGGATTCTGGGAAATCTGCGGGGAGAACAGATGCCAGACCATGAGAATAAAACGGAAAACAGAGGGGAAAATGCTGGGTATACTTTCCCGGTTCCGGCGCGCAGGGAGGCGGTAATTGTGGAGAGCTCCAGCCAGTATACCGTCTTTTCGGCAGAGCTGAGCGCTGTAGATGGATTTTCCGGGCGGATTCTTCCGTATGTAAATGCGCTGGATGACCGGTATTTTGTGCCGCAGCTCCGTTTTCAAGGCGGCGCCTACAGTGCGTCGTTTGCATTTACGCCGACGATGGACCGGATCGTGGCGAGTACATACCGGGATCCGAAGGTCAGTGAGACGATCGAGGCGATCCGGGCGGCAGCGGGTGTATTGGAAAAACTGCAGCTTTCGGAGGCAGATCGGAATGGCTATATTTTAAGCAGTTACGGCAATGCGACGGCGCCGTGCGGATGCCTGGGACGGCGGATGGCAGCGATGCAGTATGCGTACAATGGCCTGGATATTGTACAGATCCGTCGTTGGACAGAGGAGATCCGTGAGACGACCGCAGAGGATCAGAAAGAGGCGGCGCGGATCATCCGGCGGCTTCTGGAAGAAGCGTGGATTGTGACGACTGGAAATCAGACGGCGATCGAGATGGATCGGGACTGCTTTGACCGGATCCGGGATTTCCGCAGTAAAATGGCTGAATAACCAGATCCATATTTATAGGGAGGTAGAGAGAATGCGTACAAAGCGATTGGGAGACATGCTTTTGGAGCTTGGACTGATCACGGAAGGGCAGCTTAAAGAGGCGCTTGACTATCAGGCGAAGGAGAAAGAACGTCTGGGAACAACACTGGTCAAGCATCATTATATCACGGAAGGTCAGCTGATCGATGCGCTTCGCATGCAGCTGGGCATTGACTATATTGATTTGACGCGGGTCGATATCAGCCCGGAAATGTCGCGCTTTGTGCCGAAAAACCTGGCAAAGAAGATGACGATCGTACCGGTGCGTATTTCCAAAGACCAGCTCTATCTGGCAATGGCGGATCCGCTGAACTTCATGGCGATTGAGGAAGCACAGCATACTTCCAAAAAGAAAATTGTGCCGATGATCGCCTCTGAACCGGCGGTGAAGCGTGCGATCAATATTTTGTATGGAAACGAGGGAACGGCAGAAGCGATGGCGCAGATGCAGGCAGAGACGGCAGCGGCACAAGAGGTGCGTCAGGGGCAGACGGCGGCAAGAGAAGGACAGGAAAATGTGACGCCGATGATCCGCCTGGTCAATTCGATTATTGAGCGCGCCATTTCGGAAAATGCTTCGGATATCCATTTTGAGCCGACGGAGGAGGAGATGTTCGTCAGGATGCGTATCGACGGGCAGCTTCACCGGATCATGACGATCCCGTCGGAACTCAAGGATTCGGTCATTTCGAGGCTTAAAATCATGTCCCAGCTCGATATCGTCGAAAAAAGAATTCCGCAGGATGGTCGTGCGGTGATGCATTTAAGAGGAAAAGATATTGATATGCGTATATCCACCCTTCCGACCCTGTATGGAGAAAAAGTGGTTATCCGTATTCTGAAACGAAATGAGGAGACGCTGAACCGCCGCGGTATCGGTATTCCGGCAGTGGAGGATGCAAAGATTGATACACTTTTAGGGCTTACTTCCGGAGTTATCATGATTGTAGGACCGACTGGTTCAGGTAAATCTTCGACGATGTATACGCTGATCCGCGAACTTCTTTCGGATCGGACCAACCTGATTACACTGGAGGATCCGGTGGAATACCATATCAAAGGCGCGACACAGGTGCAGATCAATGAAAAAGTGGGGCTGACCTTTGCATCGGGTTTGCGCTCAGTTCTGCGTCAGGATCCGGATATCATCTGTGTCGGCGAGATCCGTGACGGTGAGACGGCAGAGATCGCGATGCGTGCGGCAATGACGGGACATCTCGTTATCACCACGATTCATACGGAAGATGCGATCTCGGCGATTGACCGTCTGCGAGATATGGGCGTGGCGCCATACCTGATTGCGGCGGGACTGCGAGGCGTTATTTCCCAGCGGCTGCTGAGGAAAATCTGTTCGAACTGCAAAACCCAGATTCAGCCGCCGAAAAAAGCGCTTGAGATGGCAGGAATCCCGGAGAACCCTGGAAAATTATACTGGCAGGGAGCCGGATGCGATCAGTGCTTCCATTCGGGATACCGGGGCAGAATCGGTGTGTTTGAGGTAATGCTGATTCAGGAGGAGCTGCGCCGGTGCATTTTGGAAGGAGCTGACCGGACACGTTTCTTAGAGGCAGCCAGAAGAGCGAGCCAGTATGTTCCGATGCTGGAACACGCGCAGAAGCTGGTAGAAGAGGGTGTTTCGACGGTAGACGAGGTGATCCGGACGCTGCTGGCACTGTAAATGGTGCAGAAAGAGAAGAGGAGACAGATGGTATGTATGGAATCGAGGAATTAATCGCGCTGGCAGCTGAAAAAAGGGCATCGGATGTGCATCTGATTGCAGGGCTGCCGCCAAAATGCAGAATTGACGGCAGAATCGAGACGCTGACGGATGGTGGGCTGACGCGTGAGGATTGTGAGGAATATGGACGCCAGCTGGCAGGCAATGCGGCCGATCAGATCGAGGCGATCGGACAGCTGGATTTTAGTGCTTCGTTTGCGGGACGGCGTCTCCGTGTGAATCTGTTCCGGCAGCAGGGCGCGCTCTCTGCGGCGATCCGTCTTTTGGGCAGTACGATTCCGAACCTGTCGGAGCTGGGGATTCCGGAAGCAGTGAATCAGTTTTCAAGCTGGAATAAAGGCATTATTCTGGTAACCGGCGAGACGGGAAGCGGCAAGTCAACGACGCTGGCGGCAATTTTAAATGAGATCAACCAGAATCGTCCGATCCATATGATTACGCTGGAAGACCCGATCGAGTATGTCTATGAACCGGTGCAGGCGATCATCAACCAGCGCGAGGTGGGCGTGGACGTAGAGAGCTATGATAAGGGGCTTTATGCGGCGCTCCGTGAGGACCCGGATGTCATTCTGATTGGAGAAATGCGTGATCCGGCGACGATCGAGACGGCGCTGATGGCGGCGGAGACGGGACATCTTGTTTTTTCCACCATTCATACCAATTCGGCAGTAGACAGCATTGACCGGATTGTGGGTGTTTTTCCAGAGGATAAACAGCCGCAGATCCGGATGCAGCTCTCGATGACGCTGCGGGCGGTGCTGTCACAGCAGCTGGTGCCGAGGGCGGGCGGCCAGGGCAGGGCGGCAGCTTGTGAGCTTATGATGCTCACGCCGGCGATCCGGAATTTGATCCGCGATGGAAAAACACCGCAGATGCAGAGCTATCTGCTTTCTAGTGCAAAAGAGGGCTCTATTACGATGGATAATTTTCTGATCCGTATGGCGAAAGAGGGCGTGATCACACCGCAGACGGCAGTCGATGCGTCCCAGGACCCGCAGGAGCTGAGAGAGAAACTGGCGGCGGTGCAGTATTAATAATATGGTAAAAACGGGTGAATGAAGCCTGCGAGGAATGCAGATTACTAGAAAACATAAAAATGTATGTTTGTGTAAATACTGAGATTGTAGCGAAAGTTTGAACAGTATATTTTTGACAATGTTTTTATGTTTCAGGAGGAGTTTTATGCAGGCAGGTAAATCAAGCATCCAGTTTGAGCATCCGCCCATCATCACATCGGCGGCATCGATCGTGGGGCAGACGGAAGGCGAGGGACCGCTGGCAAGTTTTTTTGACCGGGTGGAGCCGGATCCGACGTTTGGGAAAAAGTCGTGGGAGGAGGCGGAGAGTGAATTGCAGCGCCAGACGGTGCAGAAATGTCTGGATAAGGCGGGCAGACAGGCGGCGGATGTGAATTGCCTGTTTGCGGGAGACCTGTTGGGACAGATTGTGGCGACCTCGTTTGGTGTGGAGTCGTTTGATATCCCGTTTTTCGGGCTTTACGGTGCCTGCTCGACGATGGGAGAGGCGATGATTCTGGGGGCGATGGCAGCAGGGGCTGGCTATGCGGACCGGGTTCTGGCGCTGGCGTCGAGCCATTTTGCCTCGGCAGAACGGCAGTTCCGGTTTCCGCTGGCGTATGGGAATCAGAGACCGCAGTCCACAACCTGGACGGTGACCGGGTGCGGGTGTGTGATGATCGAAGGAAATGAGAAAAATGAAGGGAAAGATGGGCGCAGAGCGAAAGAAAATGCGTCAGAATCACTGAAAAATGCTGGACAGGAAAAATTGCATCCCAAATTTCAACCTTGTATCCCAGCTGCCACCCCCGGAAAGATCGTCGATATGCAGATGCGCGATTCCATGAACATGGGGGCGGCAATGGCGGTGGCGGCGGTAGACACAATCTTGCAAAATTTCCGTGATTTTAACCGGAAACCATCTGACTATGACCGGATCATCACTGGCGATCTGGGAATGGTGGGGAAGGAAATCCTGCTTGATTTTATGCGCGAGGCAGGACAGGATATTTCCAGCATCCATATGGACTGCGGGATCGAAATGTTTGACCCGAAAACGCAGGATACCCATTCGGGCGGGAGCGGCTGCGGTTGCTCGGCGGCGGTGCTGTGCGGCTATATTCTTCCGAAAATACAGG
>NZ_FR895079.1:7807-16748 GCF_000434655.1 Clostridium sp. CAG:43
TGTGCCGACCGGGGCGCTGCTGTCCCAGATCAGCTTTAATGAGGGGCAGAATGTGCCGGGGATTGCCCATGGAGTGGTGCTTGAGGGAAAAGAATCGTTCGGTGAATGATAGGTATTTGCAAGAAACTTTAGAGAGGGAGCAAAAAATGGACTATATCAAAGCATTTGTGACCGGCGGACTCCTCTGTGCCGCCGTGCAGATTCTGATGGATAAAACGAAACTCATGCCGGGGCGGATCATGGTACTTTTGGTGGTATGTGGCTCGATTCTCGGTGCGATCGGCTTGTACGAACCGTATGCCAAATGGGCGGGTTCCGGGGCAACAGTGCCGCTGCTGGGGTTTGGGAATACGCTTTGGAAGGGCGTGCGGGATGGAATTGACAAGGATGGGGTTCTGGGGCTGTTCACCGGCGGATTCACGGCGGGAGCGGCGGGGATTTCCGGGGCGTTGATCTTCGGCTATCTGTCGTCGCTGATTTGCAAACCCAAGATGAAGGATTAGAGAGAAGACGAAAGAAAAGTAAAAGAAAGCAAGGCAAAAGAAAATCAGTTGAGGAAATAAAAAGCTGCTGTAAAAGAGGCATATGAATGTCACTTTTTACAGCAGCTTTTTGCAGATATATCAGATGTGAGATGACTCCCACCTCTTCAGGTGGCGAGGAGCAAATTAGTATCAGTGGTGGGAGCCAATCCCCCATCTGATATAGCCTCCGGCAGGATTGCAGAGATGCGCAAAAGAAGTATGTCATGCTTTGCATGACGCGCATCTCGCAGCAAGAATGCCGAGGCATTCTTGAATATTTTGCTGTTAATGCTCCGGATTCGCCGGGACAATCGGAATATTATTTCCATTCCGTCCACTTCCCGCCATCGGGCGTGGAACCGCAGAGTGGATCGGAGCCGATAGATTATCTGAATCGGGGCTGTAGCCCGGAGCTGAGAAATCGGCGCTCTCAGAAGGATGGATGATCGTGGACGAACCATTGTGAATCTTGCACTCGCCCGGCATGGAGAAGCGGGAATCGTCCGTTTCTCCGCCGTCTTCCGGAACGACCATAACTGTCTTGGAAATCTGCTGGTTCGTCGGGCAGAAGGCAGTCGAGATGCCGCCGGAGGCGGAGCAGATCGTCACGCGGGTGTGGTGATCGCAGGTCTCGGTCGGAACCGTGCCCTTCGCGAAATATTCAGTGTAGACGGCCGTTCCGCGCGGGTCACTGCTGCAGACGCCGGAAACCGGAAGCTTGCCGGATTTGCGGCATACTTCAGCAGTTTCAATGCTGTCCGGAACCGTAAATCCGGGGTCGCTTAAGCTCTCATGGACACGTGTCATGATATTTCGCCAGATGCGTTTGTGGTAACTGGTACCGCCGTTTGAAACGGTGCCGCCTTTTAATGGCTGGTTATTGTCGCACCCGCCCCAGATACCGGCAGTGTAGTACGGCGTAAAGCCTACAAACCAGACGTCGACGTTGCTGGTGGTTGTACCGCTCTTTCCGGCGCAGCTCATATTGGGAATCGCCGCTGTCGTACCGGTCGATTTAACCCCGGAACCGGAACGCGTATACATTGTATTGCTCTGCATAACATCCTGCATCGCGCTGGTTAAAAGATAGGCGGTAGAGTCTTTGAGCGCCTGCCGCGTCTCCGGTTCATTGTCGATCAGTATCTTTCCGTTGCGATCCAGAATCTTAGTAAAGAAGACAGGATTCGTGTAGGTGCCGCCGTTGGCGATCGCCGCAAATGCATTTGTCAGTTCCAGGTTGCTGACGCCCTTTGTCAGACCGCCGAGTGCTGTCGAAAGAGTCTGATCCTGGCTTACGAGGGAAGTGATTCCCAGCCGTTCGGCATATTCGACACCAAGCTGCGGCGTTACCGTGTCCGCCATGCAGCGCAGGGCGACGATGTTCATGGAATAGGTAATGCCGTCGCGGATCGTGTGATAGCCCTTGTAATCGCTGCCCCACCAGTTTCGGAACTCTTTTTCACCGGAAGAGTATGGTCCGTCATAGTAAACAGTTGATAGGGTCGCGCCGCAGACATCCAATGCCGGGGCAAAGGAGGAAATGACCTTGAAGGTCGATCCTGGCTGCCGCAGGGAGTCGGTCGCACGGTTTAAGGTGCGGTTTGCCGTCTTCTGTCCGCGTCCGCCGTTGATTGCCTTGACATAGCCGGTGGACTGTTCGATCAGGACGAACGAGGTCTGCGGCTCTAAAATCATGGTAACTGATTCACCGAGAACGGTGCTTCCGTCCTGCGTGAGGGCGGTGCGGTACTCATCGATCGCCGTCTGCGCCTCTTCCTCGGAATTAAACAGCCCGTCAAAACCGCTTTGTCCCTTGACCTGCTGGATCCATGTTTTCAGAGTTTCCTGTGAATAATGCTGCGTTTCCCCGTCTGGATGGGTCAGGGAAAGGCGGTATTCAACCGAATAGCGAGCCGCGTCGTAGTTGGCAGGATTGTTGACTTCCTCATCGACGATCGCCTGAATCTGCGGATCCTGCGGGGTGTAAATCTGCAGTCCGCCGCTGAACAGAAGATTGGACGCCTGCGTGTCAGTATAGCCGAGCTGCTCTTTGAGCGCTTCGGTGACCTGGCTGATCAGCTCGTCCGTGTAATAGGAGTACGGTGTCTCATTTTCCTTGAGCGCCGTGTCGACATTCTGGATACGGGCGTAGACGTCGTCCGCCAGTGCTTCCTCCTGTTCTTCTTTTGTGATATAGCCCTGCTCATACATTGCCTGCAAAATGACCTTGCGCCGGGCGGCATTTGCCTCCGCGCCGCTGATCGGATTCAGCTTTGACGGATTCTGTGTGATACCGGCGATGACCGCGCACTCAGAAAGAGTCAGATCGGAGACGTTCTTATTAAAATAGCGCAGCGCCGCTGCTTTCACGCCCAGCGTATTGCTGCCGAGGTTGATCGTATTTAAATAGTTCGTTAAAATGACCTTCCGATCGACGTTTTTTGTCAGCTGCAGCGCCAGATATTGTTCCTGGATTTTTCGTTCGATTTTGGAACCTTTGCTGGTCTCCATACCGCCGTTGAAGACGGTATTTTTGATGAGCTGCTGGGTCAGGGTGCTGGCGCCGCCTTTATAATTATTTGTCAGGACACCGACCACGGCGCGTGAAATGGAGCGCAGATCGATACCGCTGTGCTGCCAGAAACGCGAGTCCTCGATGGAGACGAATGCGTCGATCAGATCCTGAGGAAAATCCTCGTAGGATGCTTCAATTCGGTTCGAGTTGGAACCAACCAGCGTGTCGGTCACTTCCCCGGCGCTATTATATATAGTAGAAAAATATCCGCTTGGAGTGAAGCTGTCCGGGTTGAAGTCCGGCGAACTGTCCAGAATGCCTTTAAACATGCCGATAAAGGTGCTGACACCTGTCACGCAGAGAAACAGAACAAGAACAAAGGCAGTCTTGAAGAAGGTCAGAAACAGCCGGTTGGCGTATTTCTTCTTCCGGGAAGTGACTGCCCGGATCCGTTTCTTGGTTGCTTTTACACCGTAATTCATGAGAACCTCCTTTGGGTTCGTAGTGGTTCGTTCTATTAATAAATACAGTATTTCCAATTATATCAAAATTCATGGGATAAATAAATACTATTGTCATGAAGTTTTTTTTACGGTATCATAAAAGATAAGGGTTGTTCACGGGTAAGCACTTTTGGAACTGAAAGTGCCGTAAGAAAACGTGGTGGCAGCAGGAATTTGCCGTATTTAAATGCGAAGCCACGGCAAATTCCGTTACTGGGCACGTATGCGTGAACAGTAACTAAGGGTTGTTACTGTGGTTAAAGAAGTGAAAAAACAACCGTTTTAAGGATGCGTAGTTCATAGATGGAGGAAAAGATGAAAGAGCGCTATAAAATCGTCTATCAGGGCGGCGAGGGCGAGATTGTGGAGAAGAAGTCCCGCTTTATCGCGGAGATCCGCCCGGTGGAATCGGAAGAAGAGGCGACGGCATTTATTGCGGAAGTCAAGAAGAAATATTGGGATGCGAGACATCATTGTTCGGCATTTACGATCGGAGAAAATAACGAGGTGGCGCGCTGCAGCGACGACGGCGAACCGGCGCAGACGGCGGGACGCCCGATGCTGGATGTACTGCTGGGACGCGAGCTTCACAACGTCTGTGCGGTTGTGACCCGGTACTTTGGCGGGACACTTTTAGGAACCGGCGGACTGGTGCGGGCATACGGCGGCGCGGTCCAGGAAGGTCTTAAAAACTGTGTGGTTCTGGAAAAATGCCTGGCTCGCAAATGGAAGGTCGGGACAGACTACAGCGGGCTTGGAAAGGTACAGTACATTTTGGCAGAAGCAGAGCTGCCGATTCTGGACAGCGAGTACGGCGAGGGCGTGGATCTGACGATCCTGGTGCCGTTTGACCAGGCGGGAGCAGCGGAGAAGAAGCTCATAGAGGGCACAAATGGAAGATGCCAGATCGAAAAACTGGATGAAGTTTATTTTGGCATGGATGACGGAAAAATCATTTTATTGTAAAAAAAGATTGAATAATGGATAAAAAAATGCTAAAATAACAAGCTGTATTATTTTGTGGGCGGATCCTTTGCCAAAGACGAAACGGCAGGATGCCTGTCTGTGACAGAAAATAATTATTAATTAGTACATGTAATGAATCATCATAAGAAAAGAGAGTAAGCAGATATGAAAATGAAACGGGAAGATGTCAGAAACGTTGCAATTATCGCTCACGTTGACCACGGTAAAACGACGCTGGTAGACCAGCTGCTTCGCCAGAGCGGTGTATTCCGTGCCAATCAGGAAGTAGTCGATCGTGTCATGGACTCTAACGATATTGAGCGTGAGAGAGGTATCACGATTCTGTCCAAGAATACGGCTGTTAATTACAACGGCACCAAGATCAACATTATCGATACACCAGGACATGCGGACTTCGGCGGCGAGGTAGAGCGTGTTCTTAAGATGGTAAACGGCGTTATCCTTCTGGTAGACGCATACGAGGGCGCGATGCCGCAGACCAAATTCGTTCTGCGTAAAGCACTGGAACTGGATCTGCCGGTTATCGTATGTATCAATAAGATTGACCGTCCGGAAGCACGTCCGGAGGAGGTTGTGGACGAGGTTCTCGAACTTCTGATGGATCTGGATGCATCCGACGAGCAGCTTGACTGCCCGTTCTTGTATGCATCTGCACGTTCTGGATATGCGAAGAAGAACCTGGACGATCCGAATGTGGATATGCAGCCGCTGTTCCAGACCATTCTGGATTACATCCCGGCACCGGAGGGAGACCCGGATGCAGAGACACAGGTTCTGATCAGTACGATTGATTACAACGAGTATGTAGGACGTATCGGCGTTGGTAAGATCGACAACGGTTACCTGAAAGTAAATCAGGACTGCGTCATCGTCAACCATCATGAGCCGGACAAGTTCCGCAAAGTTAAGATCGGTAAGCTCTATGAGTTTGAGGGTCTGAATAAAGTAGAAGTACAGGAGGCAAAGATCGGTTCGATCGTAGCGATTTCCGGTATCGCAGATATCCACATCGGTGATACCCTGTGTTCACCGGAGAAACCGGAGGCAATTCCGTTCCAGAAGATTTCTGAGCCGACCATTTCCATGGATTTCATGGTAAACGACAGCCCGCTGGCAGGTCAGGAAGGTAAATTCATCACTTCCCGCCACATCCGCGAGCGTCTGATGCGGGAGCTGAATACCGATGTCAGCCTGCGTGTAGAGGAGACAGACTCCGCTGACTGCTTCAAGGTATCTGGCCGTGGCGAGCTGCATCTGTCCGTCCTGATTGAGAATATGCGCCGCGAGGGCTTTGAGTTCGCAGTCAGCAAGGCGGAGGTACTCTACAAATATGACGAGAGAAACCGCAAATTAGAGCCGATGGAGATCGCTTACGTCGACGTACCGGATGACTTTACCGGTGCTGTTATCCAGAAGCTGACCAGCCGTAAAGGCGAGCTGCAGGGCATGAGCCCGATCGGCAGCGGATACACAAGACTGGAGTTCTCGATTCCGTCCAGAGGTCTCATCGGCTACCGCGGCGAGTTCATGACCGATACAAAGGGAAATGGTATCTTAAACACCAGCTTTGACGGCTATGCACCGTTCAAGGGCGAATTAAGTTACCGCAAACAGGGATCCCTGATTGCATTTGAGGCAGGCGAGTCCATCACCTACGGTCTGTTCAATGCCCAGGAGCGCGGAACCCTGTTCATCGGACCGGGCGTTAAAGTTTACTCCGGCATGATTGTCGGACAGAGCGCAAAACCGGAAGACATCGAGTTAAACGTCTGCAAAACCAAAAAGCTGACCAACACCCGTTCTTCCAGCGCCGATGAAGCCCTTCGCCTTGTTCCGCCGAAAATCATGAGCCTGGAGCAGTGCCTTGACTACATCGATACCGATGAACTTCTCGAGATCACCCCGACCAGCTTACGAATCCGTAAAAAGATTCTTGATCCGACTCTGAGAAAGAGAGCGATGATCAGCCGTAAAAATAGCTAAATAATCGTAAAGTGGGAGCAGCCGCGCAAGCCAGCTGCTCCCTTTCGTATATTCAAGCGAGAGCTCCTTTTCGTATATTCAAGCGAGAGATATCCAGGAAACGACGCGCCCGCCGTTTCAGTCCCTCTGCCGATCCCATTCCCTCTGTCGATTCATGTCCCCCACCCTGTCGAAATTTCCCCCTCACTTCTTCTTCTAAAACGGTCATTCCCATCATACATATATACAGTAAGAAGCAGGACTCCAAGAACCTGCCGTGAAAAACTGCAAAAAAGAAGAGGAGAGAGATACTATGTCGGAAAAAATGATTGAAAACAACAAGGTTAGCGTGATTGGTGAGGTCGTATCGGAATTTACATTCAGCCACGAAGTATTCGGGGAAGGATTTTATATCGCAGACCTGGCAGTCAGCCGTCTGAGCGATCAGGTGGACGTGATTCCACTCATGATTTCAGAACGGCTTCTGGATGTATCGAAAGACTACCGCGGAATGACGATGGAGGCGATCGGTCAGTTCCGTTCCTACAACCGTCATGAGGGCGCGAAAAACCGTCTGGTGCTGTCTGTGTTTGTCCGTGAGATTCATTTCCTGGAAGAATTTACGGATTACACCAAAACCAACCAGATTTTTCTGGAAGGCTATATCTGCAAGGAGCCGATCTACCGGAAAACACCGCTGGGACGCGAGATTGCCGATATGCTGCTGGCGGTCAACCGTCCGTATGGAAAATCCGATTACATACCGTGTATTGCGTGGGGCAGAAATGCCCGCTATGCGTCCGGATTTGGCGTGGGAAGCCACGTGTGCGTGTGGGGGCGCGTGCAGAGCCGTGAATATACGAAGAAGCTGAGCGAGACAGAGTGCGAGAAACGTGTGGCATACGAGGTGTCGGTCAGCAAGCTGGAGTGCGTGGAAGAATAGGATAGGTTTAGGATGTTACAGCAAAGTTTGAAGCCGGTTATGCAATCTATAGGACATGATAAATAGCTGGTTTTGCCATAGCTTGCCAAAACAGATAAAATATGCTAGAATAAGGCAGTTTACAGAATTCGTAAAACGATCATTGGATGGATAGAAATAAAACACACAGGCCTGTGTGTAAAAAGACATCAGGAAAGACAGTCTGTGCGCCAGCGCAGCGGGAGGCACAGAAAGAGGAGAGGGAAATGAAAAAGGGGAAAGTTCATATCATCTTCGGCACCGGGATGGGAAAAACAGCGATGGCACTGGGACGTGGTGTCAGTGCAGCCATGCACGGCCGGAAGGTAATTATGATACAATTCTTAAAGGGAGTGCTGAGCCATGAGACAGCAGATGGGTTAAAACAGCTGGAGCCGGCATTTAAAGTATTCCGATTTGAAAAACAGAATGAGTATTATGAAAATCTCTCTGAAGAAGGCAAAAAGGAAGAGCTCTGCAATATTCAGAACGGGTATAATTTTGCAAAAAAAGTACTCTGTACCGGCGAATGCGATATGCTGATTCTGGATGAATTTCTTGGGGTGTTAGATCAGAAACTGGTCGGAGACGATGCTCTGGAAACACTGCTGGCAGCGCGCGAGGAGAATGTTGATCTGATTCTGACCGGAAAAGTATGCCCGGCTGGGGCAGAGGAGCATGCAGACGAGGTGACGCGCCTGGAATGCCTGAAGCCGTCAAACGATCATGCGTGCATGAACGGTTGACAAGTATTCAAAGTAATGCTAAGATAGAAAAAACAAGTAGAGGTTGCGTTGATTATCAGTAAGCGGTCGGATGCGGCAGGTGCAGGAGAAGACAGCTGAAAGGATGATACGCCGAAGGGCTGCGGCGCCTGTATCTGCAGTTCCTGGGTGCAGGATGAAGAATTCTGTAACTGTCATCGACAGATGGGGAGCTACTGGGAGTTTGGATTTGAATTCATAGAGCTGGCCGTCGTGCCAGCTTTTTGTACGCTCAGGACCGACAGGCTGCAAACAAACATTCGTTTGAAGCAGGGACAGAAACGGACTCTGGAATAGAAACTCAGCCATCGTGCAAAAGAATAAGGAGGAAACAAAATGTCTATTTTTGAAGGAGCAGGCGTAGCGCTGGTAACGCCATTTCATGAGGATGGAAGCGTAAATTATGAGAAACTGGAGCAGATCGTAGAAGAACAGATCGCTGGCGGCACAGACTGTATTATCGCCTGCGGTACGACCGGCGAGGCGGCTACATTAAGCCATGAGGAGCACATCGAGGTGATCCGTTTCGTATGCCAGGTCGTAAATAAGAGAATCCCGGTTGTAGCAGGAACCGGTTCCAACTGCACAGAGACAGCGGTATATCTGTCTACCGAAGCGAAAAAGGCAGGCGCAGACGGACTTCTGCTCGTATCCCCGTATTACAATAAATCAACCCAGAAGGGTTTAAAGGTTCATTTCTCAGAGGTCGCAAAGGCAGTTGATCT
>NZ_FR895079.1:16784-21061 GCF_000434655.1 Clostridium sp. CAG:43
ATGTACCGAGCCGTACCGGCGTCAATATCACCCCGGAGACGATCGTGGCACTGTGCAAGGAATATGAGAACATCGTCGGTGTCAAAGAAGCAAGCGGCAATTTCTCCGCGATCGCACAGATTGCAAGCCTGTCAGGCGGAACAGTTGATATTTACTCCGGCAACGACGACCAGACGGTTCCGATGATGGCACTGGGTGCAAAGGGCGTTATCTCCGTATTATCCAACGTGGCACCGCGTCAGGTACATGATATGTGCGCGGCATTCAAGGCTGGCGATGTAGCGAAGGCAAGACAGATGCAGATAGATGCAATTCCGCTGATTGAGGCGCTGTTCTGCGAGGTAAACCCGATTCCGGTTAAGGAAGCGATGAACATGATGGGCGAGGAAGTGGGTCCGTTTCGCAAACCGTTAGTGGATATGGAACCGGCAAACCGCGATCGTCTGAGAAGAGAACTGGTAAATTACGGAATCAGCCTGAAAGAGTGATAAGATCGTGGCAGTGCGGTAGGAAAATCGTTACTGTACACGGGTAGGCACTTTTGGAACCGAAAGTGCCGTAAGAAAACGTGGTGGTAGCAGGAATTTGCCGTATTTAAATGCGAAGCCACGGCAAATTCCGTTACTGGGCACGTATGCGTGAACAGTAACATAGGATCCGTTAAAACGGGCAGTGAAACAGAATGCGAAAATCAGATTCGGAGGCGTGCGGCAGGGCGCTGCACCTCTGAATTTTGAATGAGATAGGGAAATGAGGTTTTAACAGATGGTACGAGCAATTATGCATGGCTGCAACGGCGCCATGGGACAGGTTATTTCCGGAATCGCAGCGAAGGACGAGGAGATCTCTATCGTTGCGGGTATTGATATGAGAACCGAGCAGAAAAATGATTATCCGGTTTTTGCGTCTCTGAACGAATGTAAGGTAGAAGCGGATGTTGTGATTGATTTTTCCAATGCAGCAGCTGTCGATGAACTTCTCGACTGGTGTGCAGAGAAGAAAATGCCGGTTGTTCTGTGTACGACAGGACTTTCCGAGGTACAGCTGGCAAAGGTAGAAGAGACGGCAGAGAAGACAGCTGTTCTTCGCTCTGCAAATATGTCTCTTGGTATCAATATGCTCTTAAAGCTTCTGAAAGAAGCAGCGCAGATTCTGGCTCCGGCTGGATTTGATATTGAGATTCTGGAGAAACACCACAATCAGAAGGTGGATGCTCCGAGCGGTACGGCGATTGCGCTGGCAGATTCGATCAACGAGGCGATGGGCAATACATACCATTACAAATACGATCGTTCCGCTACACGCGAGAAACGTGATGCGAAGGAGATTGGTATTCAGGCGATCCGCGGCGGCACAATCGTAGGCGAACACGATGTCATTTTCGCTGGTCAGGATGAGGTGATTACCTTTAATCATACAGCTTATTCCAAGGCGATCTTTGCCAAGGGCGCCGTACAGGCAGCGAAGTTCCTGGCAGGAAAACCGGCAGGACGGTATGATATGGCAGATGTGATTGGTTAAGAACAGGCATATAATTGAATTTGGAGAGGCACCTGCAGGAGGTATGCAGATGTCAGATAATAGTAAATTTCAGCAAAAGCAGGTGCGGCGCTACCTGAAAGGCGTACGTTTCCGGATGAGGCGGAGACAGCGGTTCTTCCTTTACGGACTGGCGGCAGCGGTCTTTTTCTATCTGGCCAGTGTCTATGAGTTTCGGGAGAAAATCTGGTCCATCAGAGAGTGTGAGGAGATCGAATACCGGCTGCCGGAGGGAGATTCTGAGGCTGCCACAAGGCTCCGCATTAACCTGAAAACCTGGCAGCTGGAGATGATTCACGAAGAAAAAAGAGCGGAGTAATAAGGCTTTTTCTTGACAAGCTGTCTGAAAAAGAGGTATAATTAACAAAAATAATAGACATGTCATGTGGCTGAAAGGAGATGTGCATATGAAGGAATATGAAAAACCGGAAGCAGAGGTTGTCATCTTTGAGACAGTGGATGTGGTAGCTACATCATCGTACTATGATCCGTATGCGACTGTTTAGTAAAAGAGGTATATATCGCTGGATATATACCTTTTTTCGTTTTATAGGAAATTACGTCCTATGAAACAAAAAACGCTCCGTGAGGATGCGCACTCGCACGAAGAAGAAACATGTCGAAAGCGACCGCGCGAGAAGCCCGAATGTGTCAAGGCACATTCCGTATTATACAAGCGGATCGAGGTATGTGTGAACAGGTATTTTGCAGCAGGAATGCTAGAACATTCCTGAATTAGGAGGGGGATTTATGAAGGTAAAGTCAGGATTCAAGCTGATGAAAGTAGGAGTCCAGAATCTGGTTGTGGCAGTGGATGAGAGAGCGGAGGAGTTCAACGGAATGGTCCGCCTCAACTCCACCGGAGCATTTCTCTGGGAGAAGATAGAAAAGGGAAGTGAGAAGGAAGAGCTGGTATCTGCCCTTCTTGCACAATATGGAATTGACGAAGAGACGGCGAGAAAGGATCTGGATGGCTTTTTGAATACACTGATTGAAAACGGAATTCTGGAGTGAAAAATAGATGAATATATTGATGGCATTTAATTCGGAATACTGTAAGCCGGCGATGGTAACCATGTATTCTCTGCTCTGCAATCATGACTGCGAGGTAGTCTTCTATATTATTTATTCCCAACTGACCGAAGAGGAAAAAGACAGGATTTCAGAAATAACCATGGCAGAAGGCCGTGGCAAGTGCGTCTTCCTTCCGGTGGCGGAAAGCACCTATGCAGATCTGCCGACACTGGAATGGATCTCTCCGGAGACATATTACCGGCTGCTGGCCCAGAAACTTCTTCCTGAAAGTGTGGACCGGATTCTATGGCTGGATGCTGATGTGGTAATCTGCGGAGACATCACAGAGTTTTATCATCAGGACCTGGATGGGAATCTTCTGGCTGCCTGTTCGGCCGTGGATGAGGAGGGTTACCATGCATCCTTCAATCAGCTGACGCTGCCTCCGGATGCCAGATATTTCAATGCCGGTGTCCTTCTGTATGATTTGGAAGCCCAGAGAAAGAAACTGGATCCGGATATATATACCCGGTATCTGCAGGTGTTTGGAAAGCGTCTGATCTATGGGGATCAAGATGTGTTGAATGGGGTATTTTACCGCTGCGTCAAATTTGCCGATCCGAAACACTATAATTGCTCGACCTATGCGTTGGATAAACTAACTTTCGGGGAAAGAAGAAAGGTCCTAAAGGATTGCCGTATCCTTCATTACAACGGGAGTTCCAAACCCTGGAATCCCGGATATTGTCTCACTGCATCGGATATATTCCGCAGGTATGCATCGATATTTCCAGAGTTTTCCTATCTGGAGGATCCGGAATGGGAGAAACAGGAGAAGAGGGCTAGACAGCGCAGGCTTTCCTATAAAAGAAAGCACAAGGAAAGCGAGGAAGAGAGGCTACGGTACTCGTTTGTGATTCAGATTGCCGGAGTGAAAATCCGGGTTGTGCATCGGTACCAGAAGGTACTGATGCACTGCAGAAAGTATCTGGTGCCTTCCGGAGAATCGGAGCTTGAGGTGAACATAACCAAGGAGGATCTGGTCTATGAGAGAAAACAGTATGAGGCGGTCTGTGCGGCAGAAAACCGGGAGACCGGATCGGTCAGTGACGAGGAACTGGAAATATCTGCGTTAGACCGCAAGACTGCAGAGGTGCTTCTTGATTTCCATATACTTCTCATTCACGGTGCAGCGGTGGAAGTGGAGGGGCAGGCTTATCTGTTTTGCGCCAAAAGCGGAACAGGGAAAACAACCCATATCGGATTTTGGAAAGAACTTCTGGGGGAGACCCTTACCGTGATAAACGGAGATAAGCCGTTTCTGAAGATAGAAGAGGCGGTGACGGTATATGGTTCCCCCTGGTGCGGAAAAGAAGGCCAGAATACAAATACTTCCTGCCCCCTTGCAGGGATCTGCCTGTTAGAGCGGGGAACGAAGAATGAGATACGCAGGCTGTCGCCGGAGGAAGCATTTCCCCGCATGATGTCCCATGCGTACCGGTTCCGGGATAGGGGAAAAGCAGAGCAGATGATGAACCTTCTGAGCAAACTGGCTGAGATGGTGCCGTTTTATGGATTAAAAGCCCTGCCGGATGTAGAGGCGGCCCGGCTTTCTTATGAAGCTATGAGGACAGAATGATGCGATCAGCGATTCAGGAAGAACTGGATAAAAATGGAATCACAGTCTGCACCACCAGAGGCGACAGCATGGAGCCGCTTCTGGC
>NZ_FR895079.1:21097-28953 GCF_000434655.1 Clostridium sp. CAG:43
ATCCAGAAGATAGAGCCGGGGCAGCGGCTGAAAAAATATGACGTTCCCCTGTATAGGCGGGATGGAGGGGAGAACTATGTGCTTCACCGGATTCTGAAGGTGCGGGAGCAGGACTATGTGATCTGCGGCGACAACCGGTGGCGGCTGGAATACGGGATCAGGGACAGACATCTGGTGGGAGTTATGACGGGCATTGTGCGAAAGGGAAAGGAAGTTCCCCTGGATGGATGGAGGTACCGTCTGTATGTCCGGCTCTGGTGCGGACTTTTTCCGTTGCGTGCTTTCATTCTGTTTTTACGGGATGTTTTCGGAAGGATCATGAGGAGAACGAAAAGATGATAACAGAAGAACAGAAATTGTATTTGAAAAGTCTTCGGGGAGCCGTTCTTCGCCTTCCGGCCTCTTATTTCGATGAGATAAACCCGGGGGATGAGGCGGTGAGCCGGATGTTCCGTACGGCCTATGCCCAGTCTCAGGCAGAACTCATCTATACCTGGTTTCTGGAAGAAAAGATAGTGCTGCCGGAGAAACTGAAGGGACAGCTGCAGCTGTCATACGATCATGCCCTGCACCGGGAACTTCTTATGAATACGGAGCGGGCAAGGATTTTTGATTTTATGGATGAACAGGGGATCTGGCACTGTCCGCTGAAGGGGATTCAGATTCAGCCCCTGTACCCGTCAGTGGGCACCCGATATGCGTCGGATAATGATATTCTGGTGGATCCGGAGTACTGCCAGACGATCCGCAGATACATGGAAAAACGAGGATACAAGGCATCTCCTTCATCTGGAAAACATGATAGTTACCTGAAAAATCCATCGTATCATTTTGAGATGCATTGGAGACTTATGGACGAGACGGAGGAAGAAGATGCAGCGGCTTCTTATTTGAACCGGATATTTCCGAAGCTTCATAGGGTGGAGAATAATAAATTTTTGTATGAGATGACACCGGAGGATTTTTACCTGCATTTTCTGGCTCACGCAGACCATCATTATCAGGGCGGCGGAACTGGTATCCGGTATATCACAGACACATACTTTTACCTGAAAGAATACGGAAAGGGCATGGATTGGGAGAAGCTTGGAGAACTTCTGAATCAGCTGGGTCTCTCTGAATTTGAAGAGAGAATCCGGACTCTTTCGGATAAACTTTTTGCAGATGAGAATCCGGTATTTGATTTCTCCGAAGAAGAGGAGGAATTTTTATCCTATATGTTCCGGTCCGGTTCCCATGGAAGTGATCAGATAAGTGCTGAGAACAGCATCCGTAAGTTTAACTATCGGGCACGAACGGGAATTGGGCGAAAGGCAGAATATATCGCTCGGAGAGTGGTTCCGGATCGATGGTGGTGGAAAACAAATTATCCATTTTTGTATAAATACAAGATAGGGATCCCCTTTTTTGTGGTTTTCCGCCTTGTGAGAGGTACATTCTGCTCCGCTTTTGCAAGAGAGGAACTTAGACAGCTGCTTTCCCGGGGAAAGGAACCAGATGAGA
This sequence comes from Clostridium sp. CAG:43, assembly GCF_000434655.1. NCBI lineage: Bacteria > Bacillati > Bacillota > Clostridia > Eubacteriales > Clostridiaceae > Clostridium > Clostridium sp. CAG:43. Next base: position 22,601 of record NZ_FR895079.1, read on the forward strand.
GAGATTTGTAAAAAAATTGCAGTTCTTTTAAAGCCGGATCAGAAAAAGCATCTGTTTCTTCTGTTTTTTGCCATGCTGCTGGGAGCTTTTTTAGAGACCCTTAGTGTGACTCTGGTGGTTCCGATGATCCAGGCGATCCTGGATCCGGATCTGGCAGAAAAAAACCGGTATGTAGGGGCCATATGTACAAAATTGCCCATGGTCTGCAGGGATTCCTTTCTTGCGTTCTGCATCGGTGCCCTGATTCTGGTGTATATAATTAAAAATCTGTATATGTTCTGGGAACAGAAACTTTGTGCGGGATTTTCTTCCGATTGCAGCAGGCGGCTGAAAAACCGGATGACGGACTTTTATATGCATCGTTCCTATGAACATTTTCTGACAACCAATTCCAATGATATCTTCCAGCTGATTGTGAATGATACATCTGCAGTTGTCTCTATTATTCAGGCGATTTTGACGATTCTGACGGAAAGTGTCATCGCAATCTTTCTGGCAGCGGCTATCTTTCTTATCAATCCTTTCATGACGATCTGGGCCGTCTTTACCATGACGGTGGTGGTGGCAGTGATTCTGGCCGTGATACGCCCCCGAACCGGTGAAATTGGAAATCAGGAGATTCAACACAATATCCGCAGAAACAGCTGGCTCATACAGGGATTAAGAGGCATTAAGGAGATAAAAACACTTCGGACCGAAGATTATATCGTGAATCATATCGAACGGGAGGCGGAGGTGATCTGCCGTCTGGAATGCCGGAATGCCGTGTATGCTTCGATTCCGCGGATGTTTGTGGAAACCGTATGTATCTGTTCCATGCTTGGTTATCTGTATCTGCTGGTGATGTCGGGAGTGGAACTGGAACAGGTTCTGCCGGCAGTCAGTGCCTTTGCCATGGCAGCGGTCAAGCTGATGCCTGCGGCAGTCCGGATCTCGGCAGCCGTATCCCTGATTCACTATCGCAAAAAATCATTGGACCGGATTACAGGGGCATTAGAAGACGCTTCCGATGAGAGGTGCCATGTATATGGAAGCATTCCGTGCCGGACAGTGGAACACGAGATGACGGATATGCTTTATATGAAGGATCTCAGTTACCGTTATCCATCCGGCAGCAGGTGGATTCTGGAACATGCAAATGCAGCATTTCCTCTTGAACAAATCACCTGCATCATCGGGGAGTCCGGTGTGGGTAAAACAACACTGGCGGATCTTCTTCTGGGTCTTCTGACTCCGGAATCCGGAGAAATCTATGTAAATACAGCAGGAAAGAAGGAAGTGAAAGTCGGTTATATTCCACAGAATTCATTTATGCTGGACGATTCAATCAAGGGCAATATCGCCTTCGGCCTGGAAAATCAGAACATGGATGAGAAGAAGGTTATGGAATGTCTTCAGGCGGTTGGACTGGATTCCTTTATCAAAAGTCTTCCGGATGGACTGGATACGCAGATTGGGGAAGGCGGCATCCGGCTTTCTGGTGGCCAGAGGCAGCGGCTTGGGATTGCCAGGGCGATTTACCGGGATTGTGATTTCTTTATTCTGGATGAGCCGACCGCCGCACTGGATAAAGATACGGAATTTATCGTGCTGGATACCATCAGGGAGATGGCAAAGAAAAGAACATTTCTGATTATTGCTCACAACATGTATACTATAGAAGCTTGCGATGTAGTGTATGAGGTGGCGGGTGGAACGCTTGTGCCTGTAAAGGAGAAAAAATGGTAAAAGTTTCGGTTATTATACCTGCTTATAATGCGGAAAGGTATGTGAAGGATGCACTGGAAAGTGTGATGGCCCAGAGCCTTACGGAGATAGAAATATTGGCAGTCGATGATGGATCAACGGATCGAACCGGGAAAATTCTGGAGGATTACAGCCAAAAGGATGAGCGGATTCGGGTTATTCATAAAAAGAATACCGGATATGGGAATACGATGAATGTAGGAATGGAGCAGGCCCGTGGCAAATACCTGGCAGTTCTTGAATCGGATGACAGGATGCTTCCGGATATGCTGAAAAATCTCTATACGATGGCTGAAACCTTGCAGACGGAACTTACCCGGGGGGATTTTATCCGCTTTTATGAAGTGGATGGCCGGAGGATAGAAAAATATTGCCGTGCCTGCCAGAAGGGAATGTATTATAAAGTGTGGAACCCTCAGAAAGCAGAACCGGCTGCCTTTTGTGGAGCTGTCATGACCTGGTGCGGAATTGTAAGGCGTGATTTTATTGAAAAATGGCATATCCGCCACAATGAAACGCCAGGAGCTTCCTATCAGGACAATGGTTTCTGGTTTCAGATGATATGCCGGGCCGGTAGGATTGTTTTTATAGATGAACCTGGGTATCTTTACCGGACGGATAATCCGGATTCATCGGTAAAACAGAGTGACAATATATTTGGAATAAATGAAGAATATGCATTCATCTATAGTTTTCTGTTCACTCGTCCGGAACTTCATAAATTTTTGCCGGTCTACTGGTGGAAAAAATATGAAAATGCGTTGTTTACGATTCGGCGGATTTTGCCGGAATACAGAAGCTTGTACGCAAGACATATGTATCAGGAATTTCAGACTGCACTGAATAAGGGAGAGCTTAACAAGGATTATTTCAGTAAGACAGATTGGGATGAGGTACAGGTTTTGCTGAAAGGACCGGAAGAATACCTGCAATATAAAGGCCTTTTGTAAGGAGTAACAGGAAAAGTGATTGATTTTGAAAAGTGCCTGTATTATAATTTGCAGGTAGGATATTGAGAAAATGTGTCGGTGACGCCTTCAAATGGCTGCGAAAGAGACTATTTTCCATACCCTGAAAAAAGAAAGCGAGGTAAATTAGCCATGTACGACAGATATGTAAGCCCTCTTTCCGAGCGCTATGCAAGCAAGGAGATGCAGTATATTTTTTCTCCGGACAAGAAGTTCCGCACCTGGAGAAGACTCTGGATTGCGCTGGCAGAGACGGAGAAGGAGCTTGGCCTTCCGATCACGCAGGAGCAGATCGATGAATTGAAAGCACATAAGGATGAAATCAATTTTGATGTTGCTAAAGAGCGTGAGAAACTGGTGCGCCACGATGTTATGTCCCATGTGTATGCGTACGGCGTACAGTGCCCGACAGCAAAAGGAATTATCCATCTGGGTGCAACTTCCTGCTACGTAGGAGACAACACCGATATCATCATTATGACAGAAGCCCTGAAGCTGGTACGTAAGAAACTGATCAGTGTTCTGGATGAGCTGGCTAAATTTGCTGATAAATATAAAGCACAGCCGACCCTGGCATTTACCCATTTCCAGCCGGCACAGCCGACCACCGTCGGCAAGCGTGCAACTCTGTGGATGATGGAGCTCAAGCAGGATCTGGATGATCTGGATTATGTGCTTGGATCCTTACGTCTCCTTGGCTCCAAGGGAACAACCGGTACACAGGCAAGCTTCCTGGAGCTCTTTGATGGGGATCATGCAAAGTGCCGCAAGGTAGATCAGATGATCGCGGAGAAGATGGGCTTTGATGGCTGCTATCCGGTATCCGGACAGACCTATTCCCGTAAGCAGGATACACGTGTATTAAATGTTCTTGCCGGTATTGCACAGAGTGCCCATAAATTCTCCAACGATATCCGTCTTCTTCAGCATCTGAAAGAAGTAGAAGAGCCTTTCGAGAAGAATCAGATTGGTTCCTCCGCTATGGCATATAAGAGAAATCCTATGAGAAGCGAGCGTATGGCTTCTCTGGCTAACTATGTGATGGCAGACGTGATGAACCCGATGATGGTTGCATCTACCCAGTGGTTTGAGCGTACCCTGGATGACTCTGCAAACAAGCGTCTCAGTGTTCCGGAAGGCTTCCTTGCAATTGATGGTATTCTGGATCTGTACCTGAATGTCGTTGACGGTCTGGTTGTATATCCGAAGGTTATCGAGAAACACATGATGGCAGAGCTTCCGTTCATGGCAACCGAGAATATCATGATGGATGCTGTAAAGGCAGGCGGTGACCGTCAGGAACTGCATGAGAAGATCCGTACCCTGTCCATGGAAGCTGGAAAGAATGTGAAAGAGAAGGGCTTAGATAATAACCTTCTTGAGCTTATCGCAGCGGATCCGGCCTTCAATCTGTCCTTAGATGACCTGAAGGCAGCGATGAAACCGGAGCGCTACACCGGCCGTGCGAAAGAGCAGGTAGATGAGTTCTTAGCAGAGGTGATCCAGCCGATTCTGGATGCAAATAAAGAAGATCTGGGAGTGAAAGCAGAGATCAATGTCTAAACAGGATTTACATGGAAGTGTGAATCTGGAGTATTACCGGGTATTTTGCAGCGTGTGCGAATGCGGCGGCATCACGGCGGCCGCAGAGGCACTCTGCATTTCCCAGCCGGCGGTCAGCCAGGCGGTCCGACAACTGGAGACCGCGCTTGGCTGCCGCCTTTTTTTGCGGACATCGCGCGGCGTGAAGCTGACGAGCGAGGGAGAATTGCTTCTGTCGTATGTCAGACGGGGAATTGATGCGATACAGGACGGGGAGACGATGCTGCGGCGCATGAAGGACCTGGAAACGGGCGAGATCCGCATTGGCGCGAGCGATATGACACTTCAGTTTTATCTGCTTCCATATCTGGAACAATTTCATGAGCAGTATCCGAATATCAAGGTGACGGTTTCAAACGGTCCGACGCCCGAGACCCTTGAAGCACTCTATCAGGGACACATTGATTTCGGTATTGTCAGCACACCTTTTGAGACCAAGCAGGCGGTAAAGAGTCTTCCGGTTCAGGAGATCCGCAATGTGTTTATAGCCGGACCCAAATACGCAGCCCAGTTAAAGGGCAGAAAACTTTCATATAAAGAGCTGTTGAACTGCCCCTGCATCTTCCTGGAGCGCAATACCAGTACGCGCCGCTTTATGGATGAGTTTCTGGCAAAGCGCGGAGTTCGGCTGGAGCCGGAGTTTGAACTGGCCACCAGTGAGATGATTGTCCAGTTTGTTAAGCGGAATCTGGGAATCGGCTGTCTGATGTCGGATTTTGCATCGGAGGCCCTTGGGAATGGTGAGGTTTTTGCACTGGAATTTGACGAAGAGATGCCATCCCGTGAGTTTTGTCTGGTGGCAGCTGAGAAAGCCTGGATGTCCCCAGCGGCTGCGAAGCTTTTTAAGCAGCTGGCGAAGGTAACCACATGAGAAAAATAGGAGCTGCAAAGTAGCGGTTTTTCAAATCACATTGCCTGGCATATGTGTGAGTATCAATAGTATAAGCGTTAATTATGTAGTTTATAAATAATATTGATTTTACTTATATAGAAAAGTTGTGTATGATTATACAGTAAGAAAGCATGATCGTTTTTCGATCATGCCGAAAAGTATTTATATTCTTCTGAGGGAGGAAAATTCATGGTACGAGCAATAGTAGGAGCTAACTGGGGAGACGAAGGCAAGGGTAAGATTACCGATATGCTTGCTAAGGAATCCGACATCATTATCCGTTTTCAGGGCGGAAGCAACGCAGGTCATACGATTATCAACAATTATGGCCGTTTTGCACTTCACCTTCTGCCGTCCGGTGTATTTTACGGACACACAACCAGCATCATCGGCAATGGTGTGGCATTAAACATCCCGTTTCTGGTAAAAGAGCTGGAAAGCCTGGTATCTCAGGGTGTTCCGATGCCGCATATTCTGGTATCGGATCGCGCACAGATCCTGATGCCGTACCATGTTCTGTTTGATACGTATGAGGAAGAGCGTCTGGGCGGCAAGTCCTTCGGTTCTACCAAGTCCGGTATCGCGCCGTTCTACTCTGACAAATACGCGAAGATCGGTTTCCAGGTCAGCGAACTGTTCGAGGACGAGGCAGCTCTGAAAGATAAAGTACAGCGTGTCTGCGAGACAAAGAATGTCCTGTTAGAGCATCTGTACCACAAACCGCTGCTGAACCCGGATGAGGTTCTGGCAGAGCTGATGGAATACAAGAAGATGGTAGAGCCGTATGTATGCGATGTATCTGCATATCTGCATGACGCGATCAAAGAGGGCAAAAACATCCTTCTTGAGGGTCAGTTAGGTTCCCTGAAAGACCCGGATCACGGTATTTACCCGATGGTTACTTCTTCTTCGACTCTGGCAGCTTACGGCGCTATCGGCGCAGGCATTCCGCCGTATGAGATCAAAGAGATCACAACCGTTGTAAAGGCATACTCCAGTGCAGTAGGTGCAGGTGCGTTCGTCAGCGAGATCTTCGGTGATGAGGCAGATGAGCTTCGTCGTCGTGGCGGTGATAAGGGTGAGTTTGGTGCAACCACCGGACGTCCGAGACGTGTGGGCTGGTTCGACGCAGTAGCAAGCCGTTA
>NZ_FR895079.1:28977-31535 GCF_000434655.1 Clostridium sp. CAG:43
TGCCGCATCCAGGGTGCGACTGAAGTGGCTCTGACCGTTCTGGATGTTCTGGGATATCTGGATGAGATCCCGATCTGCGTAGGCTATGAGATCGACGGCGAAGTAGTGAAAGACTTCCCGGTAACATACAAACTGGAGAAGGCAAAACCGGTTCTGAAGAAACTTCCGGGCTGGAAATGCGATATTCGCGGAATCAAGAAATACGAAGATCTCCCGGCAGAGTGCCGCAACTACATCGAGACGATCGAGGCAGAGCTTGGCGTACCGGTAACCATGGTATCCAATGGTCCGGGACGTGATGAGATCATTATGAGAAAGTAACTTTATAGAATCAATTTCAGCGGCGGTCCTGCATGATGAGTGCAGACCGCATGATGAGTGCAGACCGCCGCTATTTTTGTGTAATAGGAAATTCCTTGGAATTCTCCATTACACAAAAAGGCACATTCTTTTTCAAGTTTATTCTGAAATCAGCCAGTCAATTAAATTCTTAGATTTATGCCATCATAGGAAGAGTCCATTTCGGGATTCAAGGAAAGGACGATTTTTTCGTAATTGTCATTGATTTTTTGAAGAGGGAATAATTCAGGATAAGGTATGATTTGGTGTGAAGAAAGTTGGAGGGATGCCTTGGATAGAGTCTGTGAGAACCGTGTTTTTTATGGTATGATAGATAAAAAGAAATCGTTTTATAAATGAAAAGTGAGATAAACGGGAATCGCCAGAGAATGAGAAATGGAAACATATAGAGATTTACTATCGCAAATTCATACAAACTGTAAAAACATACCATTTCATAAGGAATTATCAGCCTACAACATTTTTGATGCATTAGAGATACAGAGCCGTGAAGTGATCATGTGCCGTTTTTTGACCGATCTGCTGAACCCGGAGGGGATGCATGGCTGCGGAATCCGGTTCCTGAAATCGTTTATCCGAGATGTGTTGAAAATGGATCCGGTAAGCGATACATTGCTATTGCATACGGAGGTAGCCAAAGAGTACCCGATCGATAAAGAGAGAAGAATTGATATTTTCATACGGAATGCGGAGTATCAGATTCCGATCGAGGTAAAAATCTATGCGGGGGAACAGGAAGGACAGTGTTCGGATTACTTTGAGATGTCACAAAATTCCCGATTGATATATCTAACCCGTTTTGGAACGCCGCCATCTGAGTACAGCCGGAAGAAGAAAGGCGGAGGAAATTTATTACCATTAGGGCAAATCCAGTGTATTTCATGGGCAGAAGATATCTATCGGTGGCTGGAAGGTGAATTGCAAAATTTAAAAGAGCCATTTCGGGCAGTGATGGAGCAATATTTGGATGCGGTACATAGCATAGCGGATGAAAGAGAGAAGAAAGTGGCAGATAAAGTGATTGAGGCATTGTACGAATCGCCGGAAAAATTTCTTGCCGGAATTGAGATTGAAAAATCAATGAAAAAGGCAAAGGTGCGGCTGATTCGCCAGGTGTTTGAAGAATTTCAGCAGCAGATGCAGCCAATTTTAGAAAAATATGGTTTGAAATTAGAAAAGGATAGTGGATATTATTCCTATCAAGATCCGCAGCATGATAAATTTTATGATTGTTACAGCACCTATCCTGGATTGAATTATGTGGTAAAAAAGGCAAAATTTCAAAAAGCGGGTCTGGAACTCTGGTTTCGGATTGAGGTAGAACATAATTTGTTTGCGGGATTTTGCCTGTTTGATAAAGAAGCCAGCTCCAAGGATGGCTTTTCGAAAGGCTATCAGGTAGATGATATAACCGACGGGCTTAAGCAGGAGGCATCCAGATATCTCAAAAAGGAAATAATTCTGCCGGAGGACTGGTGGTTTGCCTGGTGTTATCCGAACGGAAAACGCCACTGCGAAGAGGCAGAAGTGCCGGATTTTAAGCAGATGAATCCGTGTGCGGTTTCACTTGTGGATGAAACGGCGCGGAGGGAGTATGTGAAGCGGGCGTTGGCGGTGTTCGAGAGAGAGCTTTTGGGGTGGCTTTTGTAAAAGGATAAATTGTCGCTGAAACAGAACATCATACTGCACTATAAAAACACATTTACACAAATACAAACATTGTAAATAACAAATATATTCTACCTTGAAACCGAAAGCGAGGCGTTTCACCAAAATGACAAGAGAAGAATTATTTCAATGGGTAAAACTAGAATATGGCACGGAGCCGGAATATCCGTGGAAGGATTTGAATGCAGTGCTGCGTCGGGCAGATAATGATAAATGGTATGGTGTGATTCTGAGTGTTGCAGGAAGAAAGCTGGGACTGGAGGATAATAATACCATAGATGTTATAAATTTAAAGAGCGATCCGATGCTGATAGGTTCTTTGCGGGGGCAGAAAGGATATTTTCCGGCATACCATATGAACAAGGAGAAGTGGATCAGTGTTCTGCTGGGGGATGCGGGGCTGGATGAGCCGATTAAAAATTTACTTGCGTTAAGCTATGAGCTGACAGCGCCAAAGAAAAAGAAGAATACTTCCAACTAGGGGGGAGCTTATGTCAAACTTTGAATTTTTAACAACACTTTGCAAGAAT
>NZ_FR895080.1:0-6560 GCF_000434655.1 Clostridium sp. CAG:43
GTACTGAACAGTTACACGAACCCATAAAATAGCCTCTGTCATTTGAAAGGACAAATGGCAGAAAAATAGCTTCGAATTAAATAGCTTTGAGCAACCATTATTTGGTAAGACACTCAAAAATAAGGAGGATTTCACCGTGGCAAAAGCAATCATGATACAGGGAACGATGTCCAATGCGGGAAAAAGCCTGCTGGCGGCGGGACTCTGCCGGATTTTCAAGCAGGACGGCTACCGCGTGGCGCCGTTTAAATCGCAGAATATGGCGCTGAACTCCTATATTACCAGCGAGGGATTAGAAATGGGACGCGCACAGGTAGTGCAGGCGCAGGCGGCGGGCTGTGAGCCATCGGTGGACATGAATCCGATTCTCTTAAAGCCATCCAGCGATGTCGGTTCTCAGGTGATCGTGCGCGGTGTCCCGATCGGCACAATGCCCGCGAAGGAATATTTCAAGTATAAAAAGCAGCTAATCCCGGAAATCAAGAAAGCGTTTCAGCACTTGTCCGAACAGTACGATATCATCGTGATCGAGGGCGCCGGCAGCCCGGCGGAGATCAACTTAAAATCGGATGATATCGTGAACATGGGAATGGCGCGCATGGCAGGTGCGCCGGTGCTGCTTGCCGGGGACATCGACCGGGGCGGCGTGTTTGCACAGCTTTATGGAACGGTAGCGCTTCTGGAACCGGATGAACAGGCGATGGTAAAGGGGCTTATCATCAACAAATTCCGTGGCGATAAGACGATCCTGGATCCAGGTGTTGAGATGATTGAGAAATTATGCAAGATTCCGGTGGTCGGCGTCGTTCCGTACATGGATGTGGATATCGAGGACGAGGATAGCTTAAGCAGCCGCCTTTCATCCACAGGGCGGAATAATACCCTTAAACAGGAAAACGAGTCATCTGAAAAACATGTAGAGGCATGGATCGACATTGCAGCCATCCGCTTTCCGCGTTTATCCAATTTCACTGACCTGAACGTTTTTGACCCGATCCCCGGCGTTTCGGTGCGTTATGTGAGCCGTCTGTCTGAGCTGGGACGACCGGATCTGATTGTTCTTCCGGGAACGAAGAATACGATCGAGGATCTGCTCTGGATGCGGCAGAATGGTCTGGAAGCGGCAGTTTTAAAGAAAGCAGCCGGAGGAACGCCGATCTGGGGCATCTGCGGCGGCTATCAGATGATGGGACAGACGCTGTCAGATCAGGAAGGAACCGAGGCGGGTGTGCCTGGGCGTACGATCTCCGGTATGGGACTTCTGCCGTTACAGACACAGTTTCAGGAAGAAAAGACCAGGACGCAGGTCAAGGGATGTTTCGGGACGGTCAGCGGTATCTTTTCCGGGCTTTCGGGGATGGAGGCGGAAGGATATGAAATACATATGGGAGAGACATCATCTGTCGGCGGTGATATTGTTAAGAATGTGATCAAGGAGCAGGAAAAAGCCGTAAATTATAGTTTATTGAAACTCAGGGAAGAACAGGCGGGAAACCACACTGAAAAACAGGATGGCTGCTGCCGGGACAACCTCTACGGCACTTACGTTCACGGCATTTTTGACAAGGCAGAGGTGGCGGAGACGATTATCCGTGCGCTGATGAAAGAAAAAGGAATGGAGCCGGAAGTCGGTGGATTGTCGTTTGATTATGAGAAATACCGGGAAGAGCAGTACAACCGGCTGGCAGACACGATGCGGAAGTACTTGGATATGGAAGCAATTTACCGGATTCTGGAAAAGGGAGTGTAGATAGATGGATGAAAAAATGAAAGAACTCAGTCAGGTATTGCCGTCGGAGATCGAGGCGAGAAGTTTTGAGATTATCACCGAGGAGCTGGGGGAACGGACATTTCCGGAGAAAGAAGCACCAATTGTGAAACGCGTGATTCACACGACAGCCGACTTTGAGTACGCAGATTCGCTTGTATTTTCACCGGGCGCAGTCGATAAGGCGTTAGAAGCCCTGAAAAATGGGGCGTGCATCGTGACTGATACGAATATGGGAAAATCCGGCATCAACAAGCGCGCGCTTGCGTCGCTGGGCGGTGAGGTCTACTGTTTTATGGCGGACGAGGATGTCGCGAAGAAAGCGGCAGCGTCCGGGACCACCCGTGCGGTTGCCAGCATGGACAAGGCGGCAGAAATGGGAAAAGACTGTATTTTTGCAGTTGGGAATGCACCGACCGCGCTGGTGCGTCTGTACGAGTTGATTCAGGAGGGAAAAATCCACCCGAAGCTCATCATCGGCGTGCCGGTCGGCTTTGTCAATGTCGTGCCGTCCAAGGAATTGATTATATCCCTGCCGGACACTCCTTATATTGTGGCAAGAGGCAGAAAGGGCGGCAGCAATGTAGCCGCCGCGATCTGCAATGCATTGATTTATCAGTTGACGCGCAAATAAGATGTGATGGTGTTAAATCTGCGGTATTAAAATGTACATGGATGCATTCTCAAAAGATATGCTGGATATGGGCGGATGTTTATCAGCAGCCAAAGCCACCGCCGCCACAGCAGCAGCACAGAAGCAGGATCCAGATCAGGCAGTCGCAGTTGTTGCCGCCGCATCCGTGATCAAAGCATCCGCCGCCACATCCGCCGCAGCACAGCAGAATCAGAATCAGGAAGAGACAGTTGTTGTTGCCGAAACCGCCGCATCCACAGCCACAATTACAGCCGCAGCTTCCTCCGTTGTTATCACATCCGCAACCGCAGTTGGTAGCCGCTAAATCACTCATGGTTATGTCCTCCGAGATTTTCTATACACTTCATCATATGAGGGGCAGCTTGCCATAGTTTCCATAAATCAGGAAAATTAGGACGGAAATATTTTACTATAAATTTTTTGTTGAAATAATCGAGATAACCGGGCGGATCGACATGGATGTTTATCCATAACGATTTGTCACAGAACATTGTACAACGAAATGAAAAGAGGAATGAAAATGGAACCGTTATATTATCAGACACCGTATGTAAAAGAATTTGATGCCATCGTCACCGCCTGCCGTCCGGCAAAGCACGGATTTGAGGTGGAACTTTCCCAGACCGGATTTTACCCGGAGGGCGGCGGACAGCCGTCGGACACCGGACGGATCGGGGAAGTGCACGTGACACATGTGGAGGAGAAACATGGCGTGGTTGTTCATGAGACGGACGCGCCGCTGGAGGTGGGAAGCACCGTTCACGCGGCCATCGACTGGGAACAGCGTTTTTCCAACATGCAGCAACATACGGGAGAACATATCATATCGGGGCTGATTCATGCCGCATACGGATATGATAATGTCGGATTTCATATGGGACACGATGAAGTGACGGTCGATCTGAATGGTCCGCTTAACTGGGAACAGTTAAAGGAAATCGAGAAGAAGGCAAATGCGGTTGTCTGGGCGAATCTTCCGGTACAGGTGACATATCCGGGTGAGGAGGAATTGAAAACGATCGATTACCGCAGCAAGAAAGAGCTGACCGGTCAGGTCCGCATCGTAGAGATTCCGGGGGCGGATATCTGTGCCTGCTGCGGCACACACGTGGATTACACGGGAGAGATCGGTGTGATCAAGGTGCTTTCCCTGATGAATTACAAGGGCGGCGTGCGTTTCTCCATGCTCTGTGGTGACCGTGCGCTGGAGAATTTTGAGGCGAAGACGGAGCAGATGCAGACGATCTCTAACCTGCTTTCTGCAAAACCGGAGAAGGCGGCGGAGGCGGTCAGCCATCTGAAAGAGGAGAGCGGGCGCAAGGACGGTGAGATCAACCGCCTCTGGCAGCGCATTCTCACCATGCAGGCAGACGTCTATCCGCAGGGTCAGAAAGCGCTGGCTGTATTTGAGCAGGGCATGACGCCAGTTCTGGTGCGTCAGTTTGCAAATCTGCTATTGGAACAGGAAAAAGGAGAGACCGTGCTGGTGTGCTCTGGCGATGACGCGTCAGGTTATAACTACACAGCTGGAAGCCTCGGCCGTGATATGCGTGCATTCGGAAAAGAATTAAACGCCCGTCTGCAGGGACGCGGCGGCGGGAGCACCCAGATGGTGCAGGGAACATTCCGGGCGTCGCGGGAAAAAATTGAAAAAGTCTTTCAAGAGCTGGCGCGGATAGAAGCGTAGCTGTTTAGAAGGTTTGCGTGTTTACTGCGTGAAGTATGAGAAACGGTTTGACTTAGATTCATAAAACGGAAAAAAGCTTTCTGTGCAGCAGAGCCAATCTGCCATGCAGCCAGAAAGCTTTTTTATACAGTTTCTATCGCATCATTCAAACATTTTTTATACAACGGCAAGGTACATACCGTGTACACCTCAGAAGAGAGCTTACTCCCCCTGATACATAAATTTAATCAGTCGGTCTAAGTCCTCTTTCTCATAAGCGACCAGCTCCAGCTCTTTGATATAGCCATTGGAAAAAATATTTGCCATCGACAGATACTGGGACAGCTTGGATTTCAGGTTGATGCGGTCGCCCTCCGGGGAAACCAGCTCGACGGTTCCTTTGCAGGAATCAATTACTTTAAAAAATGTGTTTACATCGGAAATGTTCTGGATTTTCATATTTAGCCCTCCTTCATGGATTGGCACACAACCCTGTGTGCAGTTTATATTTCGTCAATCTTTTAACAATGATAATTATAACAGACCTCTATAAAGGGCGCAATGCTCACATTTTCCAAAAAAATCCTTAAAAAAATATCCCCGTATGTCAAAAATACAGGGATGTCCAAGAAAAGATTGTCTATTAATTGTCAAAATCAATATGAAACGTGTCGTTATTTGCGGTAATATGAACATAGGAGAGATTGAAGGACTCATCCAGAATGTCTACCTTGTATTCAAATACGACGCCATTGTCTTTTTTGGAGAGAAACAGATAGGTTCCATTTTCTTTTTCCTCCATCTGATCGCAGATGTCGTTGTAGATATCCTCGCCGTTTACCTCGCCCGGATAGCCGGAAGCTTTGATCTTGTCTTCGATTGCTTTGTAGAATTCTTCCATCGTTGTAACTCCTTTATTGGTATTAGTCAATCTTTTTATACTCATTGTATTGAATTTAAATGTGTTATAAGTATACAAAATCTGCACCGTTCTGGCAAGATAAAACAAGGATTACTTTTTACATATACGGGTATCAATAAAAGAGGGTTACTGTACACGCATACGTAAAAAGTAACGGAATTTGCCGTGGCTTCGCATTTCAATACGGCAAATTCCTGCTGCCACCACGTTTTCTTACGGCACTTTCGGTTCCCAAAGTGCCTACCCGTGAACAGAAACAAAAGAGGTTCTAAAATGAAAAATAGATCTGCCTCACGCTTGATTTATAAAATGCGACACTTTATAATAATACAGAAATGCAGTCTGGAAGAGATGAAATCAATTCCGGCGGTATAGAAACAAACGAAGTAACTGTTCAATAGGTCTGCGCGTGACTGTGAAGGCACTGAACAGTTACCAAACGAAAATAGTGGGAGAAGAGAAATGTCCTATTTTCCGATTTTTATAGATATGACAGATCGGCAGGTGCTGGTTGTGGGAGCTGGAGGTGTGGCATCGAGGCGGGTCGGCGTGCTGGAAAAATTTGGCGCAGCGATCACGGTGATTGCACCGAACACTTCGGAAGAGATACGGAAGCTGGCGGATTCACGGAAAATCCGTCTGATTGAACAAACCTATGAGGAAGTTCGAGATACGATCTGGCAGGAAAAAAACTTTTTTATGGTGCTGGCAGCGACCGGGCAGACGGGGACGGACGCACGGATCAAGGAGGATGCGTCGAGCCATTCCGTCTGGTTTAATATGGCTTCCGATAAAAGTCAGTCAGAGTTTTATTTCCCGGCGATCGCCCAGGGCAGAGAATTGACAGCCGGATTGATTTCTGGCGGAGCGGATCCGGGATTGACGCATCGTGTGGCAAAAGAAGTACGCCGCGTGCTGGCGGAGGCAGAGGTAGAAGATACTTAATATATTTTATAGAGGAGATTAAAAATTGACAGATAAAAATAGGATCCGCGTAGGCAGCCGCGACAGTGCGCTGGCAGTTGTTCAGTCAAAGATGGCGATCGCAGCGATGCAGAATGTCTGCCCGGAGACAAGATTTGAATTGATCACGATGAAAACGACGGGAGACAAGGTGCTTGATCGTCCGCTCGATGCGGTTGGCGGCAGGGGATTGTTTGTAAAAGAGCTGGATCAGGCGCTTTATGAAGGGCGGTGCGAGCTGACAGTTCATTCCTTAAAAGATATGCCGCTCTGTCCGCCGGAGGAGCTGCCGGTGCTGGCGCTTTTAGAGCGCGAAGATTGCCGCGATGTGCTGGTCCTGCGTGAAGGCTTATCCGAGCTTCCGGCACACCCGGTAATCGGAACTTCCAGCCGCCGCCGCGTCCTACAGGGGCAGAGATTATTCCCGGATGCAGAATTTAAGGGGATCCGCGGCAACCTGAACACGCGTTTGCGAAAGCTCGATTCTGGCGAATATGATGCGCTGATTCTGGCAGCGGCGGGGCTGATTCGTCTGGGATTTGCAGATCGCATCAGCCGTTATTTTTCTGTGGAGGAAATGATCCCG
>NZ_FR895080.1:6576-8349 GCF_000434655.1 Clostridium sp. CAG:43
CCCGTCAGCAGGACAGGGCATTCTGGCAATCCAGGGACGGCGTGACCGGGAGATCCCTTTTGTGAAAATGGTTCACTCTGAGGAGTCTGCGGTTTTAACCAGGGCAGAACAGGGCTTTGTCGCCACGCTTGGAGGCGGATGTTCGTCGCCGACGGCAGCTTCGGCGGTGCTTGAAAATGGAAAAATCAAGCTGCGAGGTCTTTATTATGAAGAAACGGGAGAAGTCCGTATTGGTTCCATTGAGGGGGAGGCAGAGAAAGCAGCGGAGCTTGGAAGAAAATTGGCGGAACAGTTATCGGGAAAGCCTGCACTGTCTCCGCTGGGGAAAGTCTACCTTATCGGCTCGGGTCCTGGCGATGCAGGGCTTTTTACCCTGCGCGGCAGAGAACTTCTGGAGCAGGCGGATGCCGTCGTCTACGACGCTTTGGCAGGCGACGCGGTACTGGGCTGGATTCCGGAGCACACGCGGAAAATTGACGTTGGTAAACGGAGTGGACGCCATTCGAAGAAGCAGGAAGAAATCTTAGAAATTTTATTAGAGGAAGCGAAAAAGGGCGGAACGATCGTGCGCCTCAAGGGCGGGGATCCGTTCGTCTTTGGACGCGGCGGCGAAGAAGCTGAATTTTTAAAGAAACATCAGATCCCGTTTGAGGTGGTTCCGGGTATCAGCTCCAGCCTGGCAGTTCCGGCATATTTTGGCATCCCGGTGACGCACCGAGGATTGGCGGGATCGTTTCATGTGATTACCGGACATCGTATGGAGGGCATGCCGGCTCTGGATTTTGAGGCACTTGCTCGGGTCGGCGGCACCTTAATTTTTCTGATGAGTGTTGCGAATGCGCCGAGGATCTGTGAGGGGCTTCTGAATGCGGGAATGAAACCGGAGACGCCGGCGGCATTTCTGATGAACGGAACCCTTGCGTCCCAGAGAATGATCCGCGCAACCCTGCAGATACTTCCGGAAGAGGGTGTGCGTCAGGGCGTCAAGGCGCCTGCCATTCTTGTGATCGGGGAAGTCTGTGCGCTTGCTGATACGTGTGCATGGAGAGAAGAAAAGCCGTTGGCAGGAAAAAGGATCGTGATTACCCGCCCGAAGGAGCGCAGCCAGAAGCTGGCGGAACATCTGCGCGATGCCGGAGCGGAGGTGCTGGAATTTCCGACGATTGAGTTAAAACCGGTCTGGAAAAAATCAGAAAAAGCGGATGCTGGCACAGCGGATAAAGAAAAACTGTATGAACTGGTTCGGAATCTGGAATCGTATCACTGGCTGGTGCTCACGAGTCCGGCAGGGGCGCAATATTTCTTTGAGCTTTTGAACCGGATGCAGAAAGATTTCAGGAGCCTTTCCCATCTGCGTTTTGCTGTGATCGGCGAGGGAACCGCGTCCGTCTGCCGGGAACACGGCATTTACCCAGATTATATTCCGGAGCGCTTTTATGCGGCAGATCTCGGAAAAGGGCTGGCAAAACAGGTGAAGCAGAACGAACGCGTATGCATCCTGCGCGCCAGACATGGTTCGCCGGAACTGACGCAGGCATTTGAAGCTGCCGGAATATCCTATATGGATGTGACACTTTACGATACGATCACGCCGGAGGAATCGCCGCTTGCAGAGCGCATCCGTGAACTCCTAAAAGAGGGCGCGATCGATGCGGTCACGTTTACGAGCGGATCGACAGTACAGGGATTCCTGGATATTTTACAGCCGGATAAGGAGACATTGAACGGATTTACAGCCGTCTGTATCGGAGAAAAGACAGAAAAAACCGCCAG
>NZ_FR895080.1:8373-9962 GCF_000434655.1 Clostridium sp. CAG:43
CGCCAGCGCGGCGGGAATGAAAGCCGTACTGGCGGAGTCCGTCTCGGAAGAAGGGATTGAGCAGGCGCTCTATCATATGTAAACATATAAACAGACGTCTGTTCAGCAGGTTCATGAAGAAGTTTTCATATAGATTGTAAATGTCTGAACATACGGAACCGATAGAAGCGTGAGCGGGTAAATCAGCATTTTAGCTGTTTTTCTGCTGTAACCGGGCTTTTATGTTGTCCAGCAGCAGTGCAGAAACCCGCAGACCGCCGTAGCCGCTTCCAAGATGGATATCTGGTTTGTTGGCACCGTGAAAATCGGAACCGCCGGTGGAGACCAGACCGAGACGGGAAGCTATTTCACGTAAATGAAGACTGTCGGATTGAGAGTGTGAGGAATAATAAACCTCGATGCCCATCATTCCGGCTTCTTTTAAATAGGAGAGAAGCTGCTCGGTCTTTTTCCAGCCAAGTTTATACTGGAGAGGATGTGCGAGCGCTGGTAAACCGTCAGCTACACGGATCAGGCGGATCGCTTCCTCCGGCTCAATCATCTGCTTCGGGCGGTAATATTTTTTGCCGTCCCCGAGGTATTTATCAAAGGCCTGGCTGACCGAAGTGACACAGCCTTTTTCAAGCAGTGCGCGTGCAAAATGGGCACGGGTGATGACAGTGTGTTCATTTCCGTGAATTAAATCTTCATATTTAATGGGAAATCCATCTGCCTGAAATAAAGCGAGAAGCTCTTCATTGCGCCGGTTGCGGATCTCGCGGACCTGCCGCAGTGCAGATAAAAGTTCCGGGCAGTGCGGGTTCAGATAGAGCCCCAGAATATGGATTTCTTTTCCTTCATAAGGACTGGAAAATTCGGCACCGGGAATGACAGTCAGGGAGGTGTTCTCGGCTGCCTGCATGGCTTCCGCAACGCCGTCAACTGTATCATGATCCGTCAGCGCATAGGCGGTCAGACCGCATTGGAGCGCCAGCTTTGTCACTTCGGTGGGCGTGAGTGTGCCGTCCGAAGCAGTAGAATGAACGTGTAAATCAATTAACTGCATAGATGCAGACCTCCTTCTGCTGTAAGACTACCCGCATTAGATGGAAAAGTCAAGTATGCGGCAGATACCCGCTGCAGTTTGCCAGTGTGTAATCGGGAACAAAAATGATTGTTTACATCAGATATATTTGAAAGAAGAAGTGTTATACAAAAAACAGAGCGGCTGTGGAAATTTGTACCAGGAAAAGGTTGTGGGGATCAAAAAAATTTATAAGTTAATTTAAGAATTATGTTATTTTCTTTTCCTGGAATTGTGCTATACTGTAGCAGAGATATTTTCAAATAAACACATATAATAAAATTTTATGGAAAAGACGGACAGGTGATGGAAAATGAGTGAGTACAACAGAAATTCTTCAGGAGGAAGGAATTTTGAACATAGAGGATTGGAGGGCGGAACGCTGAGTTCGTACAGCCGTGCCGGACATAGCAGTACCGGGCATCGTTCGTCGTCCGGAACATCCAGCCATACAAAAAGTACAGCTGCGCACACAAGCACGGGACGCCGGGATACTGCGATGAACCGGGCGGCAGCCGGTCGGAGT
>NZ_FR895080.1:9969-15573 GCF_000434655.1 Clostridium sp. CAG:43
CAGCCGGTCGGAGTGGGCATACTTCCGGGCGTTATAAAAAGAAGAGAAGAAACCGTCTGGATATTACACAGATCCTTTTGATCGTGATCGGTGTCCTGGCGGTTATCCTGATAGCGGCGATTGCCTCCCGCGGGGGCGGGGCGCGGGTGCGGTGGGGGCAGCGCGGCAGGCGGGGCGACCGAATCGGATATCGTACAGGAGAGTACCGTGGCAGATGGAGCGGTGACCGTCAACGGCGTCAATATTTACGGAATGACGCAGGAGGAGGCGCGCAAGGCGATCCTTGATTCATTTGACTGGAAGATGAAGGCCAAATACGAGGACAAAGAGACCGACGTCACCAATCTGATGGCGGATAAAGTTGATCAGCTTCTCGAGGAGATCTATGCAAGTGATCTGAAACCGGGTGAGACATATGAAGTCAACACGGAAAATATGATCGAGGATGCCAAGGCAGAGGCAGCACTGATTGCCGGAAACTGGAACATGGCAGCCAAGAGCGGCGGTATCTCCGGTTACAATAAGGAAACGGGCAAGTTTGAGTTCAGCGAGGGCACCAAGGGACTTGTCATCGATCAGGATAAGCTGGCACAGGCGATGGTCGATGCGATTGACAAGAAGGAGTTTGATGCCGTCCTGACCGCAGAGACGAAGGAAGTCGCAGCGGATTCGTCGGTACAGGATAAGTACAAGACAATGTCCACCTACACAACCACGACGACCTCCAACAGCAACCGAAACGAGAATATCCGTCTGGCGGTCGCAGCGTTAAACGGAACGATTGTCAAACCAGGACAGGAATTTTCCTTTAACAATACGACCGGTGCGAGAACCGAAGAAAAAGGCTACAAGCCGGCAACCGCATACTTAAATGGCGAGGTTGTCCAGGAGCCAGGCGGCGGCGTCTGCCAGGTATCTTCGACCTTATACAATGCGGTTGTATTTGCGGGGCTTAAGAGTACGGAGCGCCACGCACACAGCTACGAGCCGTCCTACGTTACACCGGGCGAGGATGCGGCAGTCAGCTACGGCGGACCGGACTTCAAGTTCGTCAACAACTCGGAATATCCGCTGGCTATCAAGGCAAGCTTCAGCGCATCTGATCGAAAACTGACGATCGCACTGTATGGAGTTCCGATTCTGAAAGAGGGTGTCAAGATCCGTATGTCTTCTGAGAAGACAGGCGAGATTGATCCGCCGTCTGCGGTTTATACCGAGGATGGTTCCCTGCAGCCGAATCAGGAAGTGCAGACAAAGGCAGCGACTCCGGGCAGCCGCTGGTCCACGGATCTGGTTACCTATGAGAATGATAAAGAAGTGAGTCGTGAATTTTTTCACAATAGCAGCTATCGTGGAAAGGCAGCGCAGATCAAACGTAACAGTTCCGCTACTGTAGCGACCAACGCAACGGAGACAACGGCGGCAGCAGAGAGCACTGCGGCTGAGACAAATGCAGCTAATGAGAGCACAGCGGCACATGAGACAACCACAGCGGCACCGTCCAGTCCTAGCGGCGAGACAAAAGCTCCGACCACGACAGCGGCGGAATCCAACGAAGGACCACAGGAGACAACTCCAGAGCCAGAGGAAACGAACCCGGTTGTGGAAGCAAATGGACCTGGAAGCAATTAAAACCAAGGCAAAACGAAGGTGAAATATAGAAAGTGCTGTAAGATAGATTGCAAAAATGAATGATAAAAGGCATTCAAGCGGCATTTGAATGAAAAGCACCGCTGGGTGGAGAGTCTTTCTTCATCTGGCGGCGCTTTTTTTCATATTTTGTGGTTTTATCGACTATCTGAAAAAACAGTAGACAGGTTTTTTGTAATTGTTCGAAAAATAATACCGGATATAAATCAAATTTATTTGCATTTTGACGAGAATTTGTTATAATATTATCAGGTAAATTTCCAGGACAATCTATTTGGGGAGATTTATTACTGAATACATTCACTATCAATAGGAGGAATATTCATTATGGCAAGAAAGATGAAAACCATGGATGGAAACCACGCAGCAGCGCATGCTTCTTACGCATACACCGACGTGGCAGCTATCTATCCGATTACCCCTTCTTCTCCGATGGCTGAGGCTACCGATGAATGGGCAACAGACGGAAGAACCAATATTTTCGGCCACACAGTTCAGATTACAGAGATGCAGTCTGAGGCAGGTGCAGCAGGTGCAGTACACGGATCTCTGGCAGCAGGTGCGCTGACAACCACGTACACCGCTTCCCAGGGTCTGCTTCTGATGATCCCGAACTTATACAAGATTGCAGGTGAGCAGCTCCCGGGCGTATTTAATGTTTCTGCTCGTGCACTGGCCAGCCATGCGTTATCCATCTTTGGTGACCATTCTGATATTTATGCGTGCCGTCAGACAGGCTGCGCGATGCTGTGTGAATCCAGCGTACAGGAAGTTATGGATTTAACCCCGGTTGCACATCTGGCATCCATCAAGGGCAAGATTCCGTTCATTAACTTCTTTGATGGTTTCCGTACATCCCATGAGATTCAGAAGATCGAGACCTGGGATTACGAAGATCTGAAAGATATGGCAGATATGGATGCAATCGATGCATTCCGTAAGAATGCACTGAACCCGAAC
The DNA here is from genome assembly GCF_000434655.1 of Clostridium sp. CAG:43. Taxonomy (NCBI): domain Bacteria; kingdom Bacillati; phylum Bacillota; class Clostridia; order Eubacteriales; family Clostridiaceae; genus Clostridium; species Clostridium sp. CAG:43. The sequence goes on from NZ_FR895080.1 coordinate 12,580, forward strand.
CACCCGTGTCAGCGCGGTTCTGCTCAGAACCCGGATATCTTCTTCCAGGTAAGAGAGGCTTGCAACCCGTACTACGATGCACTTCCGGCGATTGTTCAGGAATACATGGACAAGGTCAATGAGAAGATTGGTACAGACTACAAGCTGTTCAACTACTATGGCGCTCCGGACGCAGAGCACGTTATCATTGCAATGGGTTCTGTCAACGATACCATCGAGGAGACGATCGATTACCTCGTAGCAGCTGGAAAGAAAGTCGGCGTTGTAAAGGTTCGCCTGTACCGTCCGTTCGTAGCCAGCGCACTGGTAGACGCTATTCCGGATACAGTTAAGCAGATTTCTGTATTAGACCGCACCAAAGAGCCAGGTTCCCTTGGCGAGCCGCTTTACCTTGATGTAGTAGCAGCATTAAAGGGTACAAAATTCGATCAGACTCCGATCTTCACAGGTCGTTACGGACTTGGTTCCAAGGATACCACACCGGCTCAGATCGTAGCTGTATATGAGAACACAACCAAGAAACAGTTCACCATCGGTATCGTAGATGATGTTACCAACCTTTCCCTGGAGCTTGGCGCACCGCTTGTTACCACTCCGGAAGGAACTGTAAACTGTAAGTTCTGGGGTCTTGGTGCCGACGGTACTGTAGGTGCAAACAAGAACTCTATCAAGATCATCGGCGATAATACCGATATGTACGCACAGGCTTACTTCGATTATGACTCCAAGAAATCTGGTGGTGTTACAATGTCCCACCTTCGTTTCGGTCATAAACCGATCAAATCCACCTACCTGATCCACAAGGCAAACTTTGTTGCCTGTCACAACCCGGCTTACATCCGTAAGTACAACATGGTTCAGGAACTGGTTGACGGCGGTACATTCCTGTTAAACTGCCCGTGGAACATGGAAGAGCTGGAGCAGCACTTACCGGGACAGGTTAAGAAGTTCATTGCTGACCACAAGATTAAATTCTACACCATCGACGGTGTTAAACTGGGTATCGAGACCGGTATGGGTCCGACCCGTATCAATACCATCCTTCAGTCCGCATTCTTCAAGCTGGCAAATATTATTCCGGAGGAGAGAGCGATCGAACTGATGAAGGCTGCTGCAAAGGCAACCTACGGTCGTAAGGGCGAAGATGTTGTTAAGAAAAACTGGGCTGCTATCGATGCAGGCGCTCAGAACGTTGTAGAGATTCAGGTTCCGGAAAGCTGGAAGAACGGCGAGGACGAGGGACTTGAGATGACTCACGCAACCGAGGGAAGAGCAGACGTTGTTAAGTTTGTCAACACCGTTCAGGCTGCTGTCAATGCTCAGGAGGGTAACAACCTGCCGGTATCTGCATTTACCGATTATGTAGATGGTACAACTCCGTCTGGTTCCGCTGCATACGAGAAACGTGGTATCGCAGTCAATGTACCGGTTTGGAATCCGGACAACTGTATCCAGTGTAACTTCTGTTCTTATGTGTGCCCGCACGCAGTTATCCGCCCGATCGCGATGACCGAGGAAGAGGCTGCTGCCGCTCCGGAAGGAACAAAGACACTGCCGCTTACAGGTATGCCGCAGTACAAGTTCGTGATGACTATTTCTTCCCTGGATTGTACCGGATGTGGTTCCTGTGCAAATGTCTGCCCGGGCAAGAAGGGTGAGAAAGCACTTACGATGGTAAGTCTTGACAAGAATCTGGAGGCTCAGAAGGGTTATGACTACGGTCAGACACTTCCGATCAAACAGGATGTCATTGATAAATATAAAGAGACAACCGTTAAGGGAAGCCAGTTCAAACAGCCGTTACTTGAGTTCTCCGGCGCTTGTGCAGGATGCGGCGAGACTCCGTACGCAAAACTGATTACTCAGCTGTTCGGCGATCGTATGTACATTGCCAACGCAACCGGATGCTCCTCTATCTGGGGCAACTCTTCACCGTCTACACCTTACACCATGAACAAGGCTGGCAAGGGTCCGGCTTGGGATAACTCCCTGTTCGAGGACAACGCAGAGTTCGGTTATGGTATGCTTCTGGCTCAGAATGCAATCCGTGACGGCTTAAAGGGTAAGGTTGAGGCTGTGATGGCGGCAGAACAGGCGACCGATGAAGTGAAAGCAGCTTGCAAAGAGTGGCTGGATACTTACGGAATCGGTGCATTGAACGGCGCAGCTACCGACAAGCTGGTAGAGGCTCTGGACGGCATCGACTGCCCGAACTGCAAGGATATTGTGAAGAACAAAGACTTCCTCGCTAAGAAATCCCAGTGGGTATTCGGCGGCGACGGTTGGGCTTACGATATCGGTTTCGGCGGTGTTGACCACGTACTTGCTTCCGGCAAGGATATCAACATCATGGTATATGATACCGAGGTTTACTCCAACACAGGCGGACAGTCCTCTAAGGCAACTCCGACCGGTGCAGTTGCACAGTTCGCAGCAGGTGGTAAAGATGTGAAGAAGAAAGATCTTGCTTCCATCGCTATGAGCTACGGCTATGTATACGTTGCCCAGATCTCCATGGGTGCTGATTATGCTCAGACTGTTAAGGCAATCGCTGAGGCAGAGGCATATCCGGGTCCGTCCTTAGTCATTGCATATGCTCCGTGTATCAACCACGGTATCAAGAAAGGTATGGACAAGGCTCAGACCGAGGAGAAACTGGCGGTAGAGTGTGGTTACTGGCACAACTTCCGTTACAATCCGGCTGCAGAGGACAAGAAGTTCTCTCTGGACAGCAAGGCACCGACAGGTGACTACCAGGCATTCTTAAAGGGTGAGGTTCGTTACGCATCTCTGGCTCTGAAGAATCCGGATAGAGCTGGCGCGCTGGATGCAAAGAACGAGGAAGAGGCAAAGGCTAGATACCAGTACCTGAACAAGCTCGTTACTCTGTATACAAATAACTAATGAATCACTGATTCATGAATATATGACATACGATATATAAAACGTATGACTGCAGAAGCTCCGTCGAAAGATGGAGCTTTTGTTGTGTAA
>NZ_FR895080.1:15622-19310 GCF_000434655.1 Clostridium sp. CAG:43
CCTATTACACAACAAGGCACATTCTTTTTTTAAGGGGGAAAATCGTATAATAGAGTGTTTTTGTGGTATCCTGTATATGAAAAGGATCTGAAAATTATATGCTTCAATAAAACAGGAAAATAAAAAATATTTCAGGCAATGTTGAGAGAGATAATTCGATATAGCATTTAGAAAGCGGGGAAATCAGGATGGCACAGGGCAAAGATTTTTATATTCCATTTCAGGATGGGAACGGCAGAATCCATGGCATCTGCTGGGAGCCGGAGGAAACACCGTGGGCGGTCATTCAGGTGGCGCACGGTATGATCGAGCACATTGGCAGATACGAAGAATTTGCACGGGCGATGAACCGGGCGGGGATTGCGGTCATCGGGCACGATCATCCGGGACATGGACGGACAGCAAAACCAGGGGAATTAGGCGAGTTCGCGGAGAAAAATGGTGTCCGCCGCGTGAACGGTGCGATGGCGCAGGTGGCACGTTTTGCGAAACACAAGTTTCAGGGCATTCCGCATATTCTTCTGGGGCACAGCATGGGTTCGTTTTTTGGACGCCGTTTTATCACGCATTATGGAGAATGGCTGGACGGCGCAATTTTCATGGGAACCGGAAGCCAGCCGGAACCACTTTTGTGGCTGGGCGGAACTGTCGTGGCAGCGGCAGCGTGGCTGGAAGGAAGAAATGGACGAAATGAGCGGCTGCACCAGCTGGTTCTTGGAAGCTATAACCACTATTTTGAAAAAGGAAAAACGGAACATCAATGGCTGTCGCGTGTGACGGAGGAGGATGAAAAATACGAGGCGGATCCATACTGCCAGTTTTTATTTACCGATGGGGCATTCGTCGATTTTTTTCAGGTCATGCTAGATTTGAAGCGGAAGAGAGGCTTTGATGGAATTCCGAAAAATCTGCCGATTCTGCTGATATCGGGAGAGGAGGACCCGGTCGGAGAAGGCGGACGCGGTGTGCGGCGCGCGATGGAAGATCTGCAAGAAACCGGATGTACCAATGTGGCGATGCAACTTTATCCGGGGGCAAGGCATGAACTGTTTCATGAGATCAACCGGGAAGAGGTATTTGGTGATATTGTGGACTGGGTAAGTAAGTTATAAGTAATACTTATAACTTACTTAATGAAAAATAATATACAAATGAAAAAACAATCTTTACAGTTCATATGCTTTTTTTTATAATTGAGAATGTTTTGGAAACTGTGTAAAAAGGTAGTTTTAAATTGGGTACAGGGAGAGAAAATCTATGGAAAATGAAAAGAAATTTACGGGACCTGCCTATGAGTTTGAGGCGAAGATGCCGTTAAAACAGGCGATTCCGCTGGGACTGCAGCACGTGCTTGCGATGTTTGTCGGTAACTTGACACCACTTCTGATCATCACAGGCGCCTGTGGTATCACGGGCGGAAACGATCTGGCACAGCTGCAGATCGAGCTTCTGCAGAATGCGATGCTGGTGGCGGGACTGATCACGCTGCTGCAGTTATTTTCAGTTGGTCCGGTCGGCGGCAAGGTTCCGATTATCATGGGAACCAGCTCTGGTTTCATCGGTGTATTCAACAGCGTGGCGGCTACGATGGGCGGCGGTATTTTAGCGTACGGCGCCATTATGGGCGCTTCGATCATCGGCGGTCTGTTCGAGAGTGTGCTTGGATGCTTCTTAAAGCCGCTTCGCCGATTTTTCCCGTCGGTCGTAACAGGTACGGTCGTTCTTTCGATTGGTCTGTCATTGATCGGGGTCGGCGTCAATTCCTTTGGCGGCGGCAGCTCGGCGCAGGACTTTGGTTCCATGGAAAATATGCTGCTTGCTATTTTTGTCCTGATTGTGATTCTGGCAGTGAAGCACGGAACGAAGGGATATTTAAGTTCTTCCTCGATTCTGGTCGGAATTATTGCCGGTTATGCTGTAGCATTCATCATGGGTCTGGTGCTTCCGCACACGGGCATTGCAGCGGACGGAACCGAATATACCAAAGCATGGGTATTAAACTGGGATAAGGTAGCACGGGCGAGCTGGATCAGCATTCCGGCGATCGTTCCGGTTAAAATTGTCTTTGATATGCGCGCGATTTTGCCGGTTCTTATCATGTTTATTGTAACCGCTGTTGAGACGGTCGGAGATATTTCCGGTGTCGTTGAGGGCGGTATGGACCGTGAGGCGACCGATAAAGAGCTTTCCGGCGGCGTTATCTGCGATGGACTTGGTTCCAGTATTGCGGCGCTGTTCGGTGTTCTTCCGAACACTTCGTTCAGCCAGAACGTAGGTCTGGTTACGATGACAAAGGTAGTCAACCGCATGGCACTTGCAACCGGCGCGGTATTCCTGATTCTGTGCGGTCTGATTCCGAAGCTGGGTGCGATCGTTTCGATCATGCCGCAGTCGGTACTGGGAGGCGCAGCGGTTATGATGTTTTCTTCGATCGTAGTTAGCGGTATTCAGCTTATCACGAAAGAGAAGATGACTTCACGCAACCTGACCATCGTCTCTGTTGCGCTGGGTGTTGGTTACGGCATGGGTGCACATGCAACCATCCTTTCCAAGATGCCGGAAGCAATTCAGCTTGTATTCGGCGGATCTGGTATCGTTCCGGCAGCTTTCATGGCGATTATCCTGAATGTGCTGCTGCCGAAGGATGAGGCGTAAGAAATAGGAAGATTAGAAAAAGGTTATAGGTACATAAAAATATAAGATCCATCTATAAAATATGGAATGTATGGCTGAAAGTGATACGTAGATTGATAAAAAGGGACTGGCATCATGCTGCATGTGTGATGTCAGTCCTTATAGTTTTATTCGATTGTTACCAGATTCTCCAGGCGTTTGAGCTCCTCCGGCGTGTCTACATCCATCAATTCCTCCGGCACTTCGGCAGTCACATACTGGACAACGTCCGGATGTTGGCGGAGAACATGGCTTCCGCCAGCTTTTTCCGGCAGATGGAGCAGTTCGTCAAAATATGCCCGGTCGAAGAGAATCGGGCTTCCGACGGTGGTTGAGACGGAAGGTTCGGGAGAAGCCGTCATTTGGACGCTGCAGAGCTGTATGATCGGTGATTTTTCTGCAATTCCTGAATTCTGAGGCAATTTTGATTTCAAAATGGAAAAATCAGAATCTGGGAAAACAGATTCTGAGTGACATGGTGATATTCTGCATTCGAGATAGCGCCGGCATATCCGTTCCAGTGTCCGTGGACGCAGAAGCGGCTGATCGCCGAGTGCAAAGAGACAGCCTGATAAATCCGGGTGCCTTTTTAACATGTGTGTAAGTCCTAGGCAGAGCGCCTCGTTCCGATTGGGAAGTGTATGAATCAGCACCGGAATTCCCAGGGACTGACAGTAATCGTGAACCTCCCGGGAGCGTGTCACAACGAGACGATCGGCAAAGAGCGGAACAGAACCGGTCACATCCAGAACCGAGTGGATGAGCGGAGCACCGTGGAACGAAGCCATGAGCTTGTTCGAGCCGAAACGTTTTCCAAGACCGGAGGCCATGATGATGCAGGCGATCCGGACATCGTTTGAATTTTGCAAACAAGTGAAAGAGGGCGTTTGTGTTCCAGAAGAGAAAAAAACAGATTTCCGCCTGCAAAAAAATTCTTCATATAACTGTTGCCCACTCTCCGTACATGCATCCCGATATGCCTCATACTTAGCTAGAAACTCCCTCGCCTCCGCCG
>NZ_FR895080.1:19358-20496 GCF_000434655.1 Clostridium sp. CAG:43
TTTCCGCCGGTGGTGCGGACGGTCAGTGGAAATCCAAGCGTGGCTTCGGCGGAGCGGATAATCCGAAGTGCTTTTGTATACGCCATATTCATGGACAGAGCGGCGGAGCGGAGCGAGCCGGTTTCATCGATGGCATGAAGAAGCTGACGAGGACCTTCGCCAAAGAAACGATGGTTTTCGTCGTTGCAGAGGTAGGTACGAATGGATGGTTTCATAGTTTTTGTCAAATCCTCCTAATCTTTTCTGGAAAAAGGGGTCTCGTTGTATTTTAAAAATAACAACGGAATTATACCATGTTTTATGCTATAATAAAAGATGGATAATTTTGTTATTTAAGAAATAGATGAAAAAGAGGAAAAACCTATGATGACGATTCGAGAATATAAACGGGTAGAAAGCCTGGAGGAAGCCTGGGAGCTGAATCAGAAAAAAGCGAACCGGGTGATAGGCGGTATGATCTGGCTGAAGATGAGCCGGGGCAATGTAGGAACCGCGATTGATATTTCAGGGCTGGGGCTGGATCAGATAGAGGAGACAGAGGATGCGTTTGAGATCGGTGCGATGGTTACCCTGCGCCAGCTGGAAGAACATCCGGGATTGGCGGCATACACAGACGGTGCCATGCGCGAATCGGTGCGCCATATCGTCGGCGTGCAGCTTCGGAACCTGGCGACAGTCGGAGGCAGTATCTATGGCAGATTTGGATTTTCAGATGTCCTGACAATGTTCCTGGCGATGGACACAGAAGTGGAACTTTACAAAGCTGGACGGATGCCGTTGGTGGAATTTGCAAAACAGATCGGCGGCCGGGACATTTTAGTCAAATTAATTGTCCATAAAGACAAAGCCGTATATCACTACCAGTCCGTGCGGAATACGCAGACTGATTTTCCAGTGCTGACCTGTGCAGCGGCGAAACGGGCGGATGGAGCATATCGTTTTAGCATCGGTGCGCGTCCGGGGCGTGCTGTGTTGTTCGAGGCATCAGCGGAGACAATACAGGCGCTTATAGAGGAAAAGCAAAAGGCTGAAACAAAAGCAGATGCGGATGCCGATACCAGAGAAAAGCAGGACAAGGCGCAGACCGGGAAGAAAGCAGCCTGTCTTGCAAAGTGGATCCGTGATCAGGTTCAGACGT
>NZ_FR895081.1:0-15394 GCF_000434655.1 Clostridium sp. CAG:43
CGATACACAGGCGGCAGTCAGCGCAAACTATGATTTGATGTCTGTGCGTGCAGCGAAAGCGGAAGGGTCTTCCAACCGCACAGTCAAGAAGCGAAACGTCGCCTATACCGAGGATTCGGTGACGATCACGGTTCAGAACCTCTATGCGGCGGTGGTATCAAAGAAACAGGCGTATGACAGTGCGACGGCTGGATATCAGGCGGCAGCGCAGAGCTACGAGGCGGCAAAGCGCCAGAACGCACTGGGAATGCTCTCAAGAGCCAATTATTTGGGGCTTGAGTGCTCCTGGCTCAGCAGCGTGGCGTCGTATAAGAGCGCGGAACTGGAATATACCAAAGCTGTGGAAAATTATGAGTGGGCAGTCAAAGGCCTGATTGTGACGAATTAATCCGTCAGGAATGGCAGTTTACTTAAGGTGTGAACAGGTTACTATTCACGGGTAGGCACTTTTGGAACAGAAAGTGCCGTAAGATAACATGGTGGTAACAGAAAGGAAGTAGGAACCGGAAATGAAACATAGAAGAAGGAAAACGGCGCTTCTGACCGCAGCGGCAGCAGCGGTTCTGGCATTGCAGGGACCGTTTGCGGCGCTGGCAGCCAGCCCGCAGTTTGCTTATGACGCAGATACATGGGCGAAGCTTCAGGACAATGTGATGGAATACAGCGAACTGCCGTATCTGGTACAGGAGTACAACCCGACGTATTTAAACAATCAGACGACCTATCAGGCAGGGCGCGACACAAAGAATGCGAAGGAAGTGCAGGATAAGCAGTACAATCAGGCGAATGATCTGTACGACAGCGCGGATAACCTGCGGGATCAGGCGGATCAGATTGAGGATTTTCTGGCGGTGCCGGGCATGGCGAGTGCTTACGCAAGCCTGATGTCAGCGTCCGTCATGGTGGAGCAGAATGCGTTAAAAACCCAGCAGTCTGCCGATGCTTCTTACCGCGACAGCGAGATGGACCGTCTGGACTATATCAACAGCCAGGATGCGGTTGTCGCGCAGGTGCAGTCGGCGTTTGCTGCTTATAATCAGGTCAAAAAGACAATTCCGTTGATGGAGAAATCAGTGGAATTGCAGGAACTTTCCATGCAGCTGATCCAGAAGCGCCAGCAGCTAGGTCAGGCGACCCAGATTGATGTGTTAAATGCACAGAAGTCGCTGCAGTCGCTCCAGTCCACGCTGACCCAGACAAAAGCGGGACTTCAGGCCCAGCATCAGCAGCTCTGCGTCCAGACCGGATGGTCCTATGACGCGGAACCGGATATCCAGGATCTGCCGCAGGCGGATCTCACCCGGATCGCGGCGATGAACCTGGCGGCGGACACGCAGACGGCACTCGAGCAGAACCTGTCCTTACAGTCCAACAAGCGCGGTTATGCCAATATGGCAGAAGGTTCAGCCGATAAGAAAAACATGGACCGCACCATCAAGAACCAGGAACAGACGATCCGCTCCGGTATGCAGACACTCTACAACGACATCATGCAGAAGCAGACAGCCCTGCAGCTTGCCGATGCGTCCCTGGCAGCAGAGACGCAGACGATGAATGCGATGCAGAAGAAGCTGGAGCTTGGCATGGCGACCCAGCTGGAGTACAAGAGCGAGGAAGTTTCCTTCCTGGAGAAACAGATCGACAAAGAGACAGCTAACATGAACCTGCAGCAGGCGATCGAGACGTATGAGTGGGCGCTGAAAGGTTACATGAAGTAGGGACAGAAGTTAAGTCTCTGGCACTTCCTCTGCGCGGGGGTTAACGTGGCGCTGGAAGAGGTGTATATATCGAAAATGATATAATAAAATACTTATAAAATAAGGGGCATAAAATCCTCATGGATCGGCATTTGCCCGGTAAAAAATGGATTTTTAGACAAAAAGTGTATTTCTGTCACGGACGATACGGCAGTTCACAGACCGTATGTTTTTGTGACACGTACAAAAAGAGGAAAAAAAGCGGCGATTCGGAACGGAACGCCGCTTTTTTTGCGAAGGAAATAGGTATATATTGTGAGACTTTAACAAAAAATATGCGTAAACAACAGAATACTACCAAATCCGACTGGAAAATACTGGGATAATAAAAAATACTTTTGACAATTAACGCGGCATATGAGAAAATAAAAAAGATACTGGCAGTAAGGAGAGAAAATAAGATATGAACAAGTCACAAAACAAAATCAAGTGGTATATGCTTTCCTTTATGTGTTTCTCCACCCTCTGGGCATTTGGAAACGTTTTAAATGGTTTCATATACTTCAATGGAACACAGGTTATCTTCTCCTGGATTCTGATGTTTGCACTGTACTTTGTACCGTACGCACTGATGGTCGGAGAGCTTGGTTCCGCATTTAAGAATTCGGGCGGTGGTGTCAGTTCCTGGATTCATGAGACAACCGGTGCGAAGGCTGCATACTACGCAGGCTGGACCTACTGGGCGTGTCATGTCACCTACATCGCATCCAAAGGTTCTGGCGGTCTGAAAGCGCTCAGCTGGATGGTGTTCCAGAATGCGGAGAAGTATGCATCTTTTAACACAAAGGCAGTACAGCTCGTTACTTTTGCCGTTCTGCTGTTCTTCTGCTGGGTAGCAAGCCGCGGTTTAAATCCGCTGAAAAAGATGGCAACCTTAGCAGGAACCAGTATGTTCGTTATGAGTATCCTGTACATTCTGCTGATGTTCGCTGCACCGGCAATCAACCCGAACGGCGGTTACCTGTCTGTTGATTTCAGCATGAAGAATCTGATCCCGCATTTTGATTGGAAGTACTTCAGCAGCCTGTCCATTCTTGTATTTGCGGTAGGCGGCTGTGAGAAGATCTCCCCGTATGTAAACAAGGTAGAGGATCCAGCAAAGGGATTTCCGAAGAGCATGATCTTTGCAGCAATCATGGTTATTGTCTGCGCGATCTTCGGTACCATCGCAATGGGCATGATGTTTGATCCGGTACTGATTGAGGAGAATTTTGACTCCTACAACGCAAACGGTTCTTACTGGGCATTCCAGAAACTGGGTGAGTACTACGGTGTCGGCAATCTGCTCATGATTATCTACGCAGCCTGCAACGCGATCGGACAGTTCTCGACGCTGGTAGTCAGCATCGACGCACCGCTGCGTATGCTGCTTGACAACGAGGATGCGCGTCAGTTCATCCCGACCAAGCTGTTAAAGAAGAACAAATTCGGCGCTTACATCAATGGTATCTGGATGGTTGTTATCCTGTCCGGTTCCATTATCCTGGCTCAGGTCCTGGTTCCGAACGCAGATACTGTACTGCGTCAGCTGACCCAGTTAAACTCGGTTACTATGCCGATGCGCTATCTGTGGGTATTCTTCGCTTATTTCATGCTTCGTAAACACACGAACAAGTTTGAACGTGAGTACCGCTTTGTAAAGAATAACGGAGTCGCTCTTGGCTTCGGTGCATGGTGCTTCTTCGTAACAGCAGCCTGCTGTATCTTAGGTATGTACAAGCAGGGCGATATGTATACAACTGTGCTGAATGTCATTACGCCGATTGTTCTGGTAACACTGGGACTTATCTTACCGGCGATTAAGAAGAGAGAAGGGAAGTCTGCATAATGAATGCTGCAAACGAATTACTGACTTTTATTGAGAACAGCCCAAGTATGTTTCATTCCATCGAGACAATCAAGGGTATGCTGGACGAGGCAGGTTTTACATACCTGCCGGAGTCGGCTCGTTGGGACGTGAAACAGGGCGGAGATTACTATACAATCCGCAACCATTCCAGTATCATTGCGTTTCGCGTAGGAGAGAAGCTGACTGATTATCACTTCCAGATGTGTGCCTCCCACAGTGATTCACCGACTTACAAGATCAAGAGTGTGCCGGAGTTAAATGGTCCGGGCGAGTATCTGCGCCTCGATGTGGAAGCATACGGCGGCATGATCGACAACACCTGGTTTGACCGCCCTCTGACCGTTGCAGGCCGTGTACTGGTAAAAGACGGTCAGGGCGTGAGCGCGAGACTTCTGTACATCGATAAAGACCTGCTCATCATTCCGAACGTAGCGATTCATTTCAACCGTGAGGTGAACAATGGATACAAATACAACCGTCAGGTTGATTTATGCCCGCTGTTCTCTGCCGGTGAGCTGAAAAAAGGCGCGTTTGACGCGATGATTGCGAAAGAGCTTGGTGTGGCAGCGGAGGACATTTTAGGGAAGGATCTCTTCCTTGTAAACCGCCAGCCGGGTACGATCTGGGGGTATGCGGACGAGTTCGTTTCCAGCCCGAAACTGGACGACTTACAGTGCGCTTACGTTTCCCTGAAAGCATTCCTGGAGGCGAAGAATGAGCGCGATGTCAGCGTATACTGCTGCTTCGACAATGAGGAAGTTGGTTCCAATACGAAGCAGGGGGCGATGTCCACCTTCTTACAGGATGTCCTGCACCGCATCAACGGCGCACTTGGAAAGACGCCGGAGGACTACTATCAGGCAGTTGCCGGTTCTTTCCTCGTAAGCTGCGACAACGCACACGCCGTTCACCCGAACCACGGGGAGAAGACGGATGCAGTCAACTGCTCCTGGATGAACAAGGGTATCGTCATCAAGGAGAGTGCGAACCAGAAATACACCACGGACGCATTCAGCCGTGCGGTATTTACGAATGTCTGCAATGAGGCAGGTGTTCCGGTTCAGGTGTTTGCAAACCGCAGTGATATTTTAGGCGGTTCCACCCTTGGAAACCTTTCCAACACGCAGGTCAGCGTCCATGCCGTCGATATCGGTCTGCCGCAGCTTGCGATGCATTCCTGTTACGAAACGGCAGGTGTGAAGGATGTTGAGTACGCAATCCGCGCACTGACGAAATTCTACCAGACCAATCTTCAGATTGAAGGCGCTGAGAGCGCAATGTTTGAATAGTTTTAGGATTGCGAAAGTGCGAAGCACATAGCAATCCGGTATCAAAATATAGTAAAAGCCCCGGAATCACAAAACTCCGGGGCTTTTACTATATTTTTATATCTAAATGACGATAGACTGTAATTCAGACTATAGTCGGTATAATGCAGATTTATTACTTTATAAAATAATATGATTTTATTTTGTCTGATTTGCGTGATAAAATCAAGAAAAGAAATGTAATTTCGTGAGTAAGTATGAAAATGAAAGGAGAAAAGAATCGAATATTTGGATTAAATTGAAAAAAAGTAAGTTTAAAAAGGAGGGCATATGTTAAAGCTAGGAATTATTCAATTATCTATCCAGGAAGGAAATATCGAAAAAAACTGTGCTCATATAGAAGAACTTGTTAGAAACCATTCTTCTGACGACATAGATCTTCTTTGCTTTCCGGAACTTTGTATCAGCGGATACAATTTTGAAAAGGCCATAATTTCAGATAGGGAAGCACTTTTTTTCTCAGAGCTTGCCAGTAAATATAAGATAGCAATCATGGCCGGAATTAATAAAAAAGAGGGAAACCAGCATTATGATGTTGCCTGTATTTGGGATGAAACAGGAACACTTTTGGGAGAGTACAAAAAAATTCATTTATGGGATAAGGAAAATGATTTTTTTGCGAAAGGAGAAGAGCTGGTTACGGTTTCGTTTAAAGGCTGGACAATTGGATTGTTAATTTGTGCGGATTTTGGATTCTCAGAATTGGCAAAATCTTTAGCATTAAAAAAGAACGCAGATGTGATTATGTATCCGAGCGCGTGGAATCCGGGTTGGGATTACCTGTTTTCCGGATGCAGCAGTATAAGAGCAGCAGAAAACCAGGTTTATACGGTTGGATTAAACAGGGCATCCGGGGACGTGGAGTATTGTGGTAATACAACTGTTTCGAATCCGGATGGAACAACGCTTGCCAGATTATGCACATCAGAAGAATCCTACACACGTGTTGTGCTCAAAAAGGAATGTTTGGAGAAAGCGAAAGAAACCATCCCGTGGAGATTAATGAGACGTGAAGAAGTTTATAACAAAATATAGGAAGGAGATTGTATGGGAAAAGAATTAGAAAAAGAAAAAACGGTGATTATAGATGATCCGATGACCCCGGTACCGCTAAATCAACGGCAGCATTGGACAGCACCGGCATTTATTTTCGGAGGCCTTGAATTCAGTGTCACCTTGTTGATGATAGGTTCTACATTAATAGGCGCATTTGGCTTAAAAGGAATCATACCGGTTGTATTGTTCACTTTCATATGCTTAACATGGGTAGGAAATGCTATCAGTGGATATATGGGGGCCAAAACAGGTCTTTCCTCTTCCGTAATTGCAAAACAAGGATTTGGCGACAAACAGGCAAAATTTATTATCGCACTAGTTATCGGTGTTATCAGTATGGGCTGGTGGGCCGTTCAGACATCGGTAACAGGCAATGCGTTTTGTGCAGTTTTGGGAATTGACTATACAGTTAATCGAACTGCCTGGATGATTACCACCATTGTCGCAGGAATAGTGTTCGCAATTCCTTCTGTTATTGGATATTCATCTATGAAATGGACGGATTATTTTGCGGTTCCTGGTGGAATTCTTCTGTGCATTGTTGGTATTTACCTGGCATTAAAGAACATTGGATGGTCGAACATTATTAGTTACAAAGGAAGCGGTGAGATTTCATTTGCTGCCGGTGTGACGATGATACTTGGCATGAATGTATCGCAGTTTGTTATTTCTGCTGATTATACAAGATATGCAAAACCGTGTTGGAAGGATAATATTTTAATACCGATTGGAATTGTTGCAATTGGTATTCCGCTTCTTTTTATTGGTGCCATCATGGGAGCAGGAAATGGAACTGCAGATATTGTTGCAGTTATGGAAAACTTAGGATTTCCTATCTGGGGATTTATTGTTCTTTGGCTTGCTGCCTGGACCAGTCAGCTTGTAAATAACTATACAATGGGACTTTCTTTCTCCAATATGCTGAATATAAAAACAAATAAAGGAAGAGCGATTGTAACGGCCGTAGGTACATTTTTATCACTTCTTCTTTGTTTTACGGGTATTCTGGAAAATTTACAGAAACTGCTTAGCCTGGCTGCTCTTCTTTATCCGGCCATTGCAGGGGTTATGTTTGTTGATTTCTTCCTCAGGAAGGGAGTGTGGGAAGATAAGCAGGGATGGAATTTTATGGCTACAATTGCAATGATTGTGGGAATTGCAGTTGGCTATATTACAACCTATATTGTAGTAATTGGAATTCCGCCGGCACAATCTCTGATTATAACCGGTATTACCTATTATGTAATAATGAAGGTGAAGGCAAAGGTAGCACCTGATAAATTTACAGAGGGAATTAATTAAGTTAAGATATGCAATAGAAGTATGAAAAGTTTATACATACCCGCGTGCGGCAGTACCCGAACCAGGCTGCTGCACGCATTTTATAAAAGGAGGAGATCTGTATGCGACTGGAAGAACATCCTGTCCTGGATTTTGACCGGGGAGAAGAGGTCGTTTTTTACTATAACGGTCAGCCCATCACCGGCTTTACCCACGAAACCATCGCCGCCGCCCTGCATGCGGCTGGCATCCGCACACTGGGACACAGTCCCCATCTGCACCGTCCAAGAGGTCTTTTTTGTGCCATCGGCAACTGTTCTTCTTGTTTCATGACTGTAGACGGTGAGCCAAATGTCCGCGTCTGCGTGACCCGCGTAAAGGCCGGCATGAAAGTGGAAGAACAGCACGGAAAGGGGGTTGTCCTATGATCAAACAGACCGAAATTCTCGTCATCGGAGGCGGACCGGCGGGTCTCTCTGCTGCCTGTGCCGCCGCCGAGCTGGGAGCCAGCGTCCTCTTATGTGAGCGCGATTACCTCCCCGGCGGTCAGTTAGTCAAACAGACGCACAAATTTTTTGGTTCCGAAAAACAATATGCCGGAGAACGCGGCATCCACATCGGAAACCTGCTGATAGAAAAAGCGAAACACCATCCAAATATTGAAATTTTGACAGAAGCAACCGTGCTGGGAATCTATGAGGACGGCATCGTTACTGTTTTTTATCACGGAAAACACATGAAAATCCGCCCATCCAAAATCATTCTCGCCACCGGCGCTTCTGAAAAGTTTCTGGAATTTCCCGGCAATGATCTTCCCGGCATCTACGGTGCCGGTGCCGTGCAGACCCTCATGAATGTCGCCGGCGTCAAACCGGCTGAACGTGTTTTAATGGTCGGTGCAGGCAATATCGGTCTGATTGTCTCCTATCAGCTGATGCAGGCAGGGGTTGAGGTTGCCGGCATTATCGAAGCCGCCCCAAAAATCGGCGGTTATCTGGTCCATGCCTCGAAAATCCGCCGCGCCGGTGTTCCTATCCGGACTGGTTATACGATCGAAAAAGCGTATGGAACCGATGCCCTTGAGGGCGTTGTCATCGTACAGGTTGACTCCCAGTTCCAGCCTGTCCCCGGCACGGAAGAGACGATTCCCTGTGATACGCTCTGTCTGGCAGTCGGACTGGCTCCGCTGACCGAGCTTTGCTGGCAGGCTGGCTGTGATATGGCATTTATCCGCGAATTATCCGGGCATATCCCGCTGACCGATGAAAACCTGGAAACCTCGGTTCCGGGCGTCTATGCAGCCGGCGATGTTTCCGGAATCGAAGAAGCCTCTTCCGCTATGGTGGAAGGCCGTATCGCCGGATGTGCCGCTGCCGAAAGCCTCGG
The DNA here is from genome assembly GCF_000434655.1 of Clostridium sp. CAG:43. NCBI lineage: Bacteria > Bacillati > Bacillota > Clostridia > Eubacteriales > Clostridiaceae > Clostridium > Clostridium sp. CAG:43. Next base: position 8,658 of record NZ_FR895081.1, read on the forward strand.
CTATGAGCCTGTCCGGGCGGCAGCCGAAAAGGAAGCTGCCCGTTCGGAGCTTTCTGAACTGCGTTCCGGTCCTTCCGGTGCCAGAATTTTAAGCGGTCTGGAAAAAGCCCGTAAACTTCGCCTGGAGCATGACATGTGCAGGAAAGGAGGCGCATCCGTATGTTAATTCAGACAGGAATCCCGGATAAAGAAGCCATTGAAGCAGTTACGCCGGATGAAACACGTTTTTTAAAGGGCGCCGTTGCCATCGCAGAGTGTTTTCAGAAAATCCCCTGCAATCCCTGTACAAAGGCCTGTGTTAAAAAAGCAATCCACATCGAGCCAGATATCAACGAGACACCCAAAATTGATTTTGATGTCTGCAATGGCTGCGGTGCCTGTATGCTGAAGTGCCCGGGTCTTGCCATTTTCATCGTTGATAAAACATACAGCCCGACCGAAGCCCTCGTAAAGCTTCCGTTTGAATTTCTGCCGCTTCCTAAAAAAGGAGAGCTTGCCTGCGGTCTGAACCGCTCCGGCGAAGCACTCGGCTGGTTCCCGGTCGTACAGCTCATCCAGGGCGGCGCTAAAAATAAAACCAACATTGTCTGTCTGGCGGTTCCGAAGGAACTTGCCATGGACGTTCGGGCAATCAAAGTAGGGGGGTATCAAAATGGATGATAAAAACACAATCCTCTGCCGATGTGAAGATTTAACCCGCGAGGACATTTTAAAATGTATTCAGGATGGTTACCGCACCATCGACGAAATCAAACGTGTAACCCGCGCCGGAATGGGTCCCTGTCAGGGACGTACCTGCCGGATGTTGATCGCACAGGAACTCTCTTCCTATTATAAACTTCCTCTGGAAGAGGTCCTGATGCCAACCTTCCGCCCTCCTGTCAAACCTATCAGCATGGGCGCTCTGGCAGACGCCTGGGAAGAAACCGTCCGGGACGGGGATGAAGGTTCTTACGGATCCTACGATCCATCTGCTACAAAAGGAGGTGGCGGCGAATGAAAAAAGCCTACGATGTCATCATTATCGGCGGAGGCATTATTGGATGTGCCACCGCATTTGAACTCGCCAAGCGTGGAATCACGGACATCCTCCTGATTGAGAAACGCTTTCTGACCTCCGGCGCAACGGGCCGCTGCGGCGCCGGTATCCGCCAGCAGTGGGGATCCGAGCTGAACGCGCGGATCGCTCTGGAAAGTACCCATATCTTTGAACATCTGGAAGAATATACCGGCTATACGCGCAGCTGCGGTCTCCATCAGGGCGGCTATCTTCTGGTTGCTTATACAGAAAAAGAATGGGCACAATTTCAGGAAAACCTCAAAGTCCAGCATAAGCTCGGCATTGATTCCCGCGCAGTCGATTTAAAAGAAGCAAAAGAGATTGTTCCATACCTGAATACCGACGGTATGTTTGGCGCTACCTTCTGCCAGAAGGATGGTCACGCAGATCCGTTCCAGTGTACACAGGCCTACGCACAGGGTGCCAAACGGATGGGTGTTGAATTTCTGACCTACACCGAGGTCACCGGGCTTCAGACGAAAGCCGGACGCATCCACGCTGTTGAGACAACAAACGGAACCTTTGAAGCCAGAACCGTCATCAACTGTGCCAACGTCCATGCGCCAGAGCTGGCTAAAATGGTTGGTGAGGACATTCCTGTTACCTCGGAACGCCATCAGGCGCTGGTAACCGAGCCGGTTGCACCTCTCATCGACTGCATGGTTATGTCCTTCCACCGTTCCTATTATGTCCAGCAGACACCGCATGGAAGCTTCGTCATGGGCATCGGCCCCCACGAAGCCCCCAGCTACAATTTCAATTCTTCCTGGCAGTTTCTGGAAAAGAACTGTGCTGTCATGTGTGAGGCACTTCCGATTCTGCGGAAACTGAAAGTGGTCCGCCAGTGGGCTGGACAGTACGATTTAAGCCCGGACTGCAACCCTGTCATCGACGAAGCGGCTGAGGCAAAAGGATTTTACAGCGTCTGTGGGTTCTCCGGACACGGTTTCATGGTCTCCCCCCGCATTGCCATCCTCATGGCAAACCATCTCGCCGGGCAGGAGGACAGCATGGATATCAAGTTATTCAGCAAAGAACGCTACAAAACCGGCAAGCTCCTCCTGGAGCCGGCGGTTGTATAGATATAGCATAAACGCAAAAATCGGCAGTAAACGAACCAATTTTCGTTTACTGCCGATGCTTTTACGCCTCTTTCGTTCCTTTATTCTTTCGATCCAGAATAACCAGAACCACAATCAGCGCTGCGAATCCCACGCCGGTTCCCACCCAGCCATTGGCGGTAATTCCGGCTGCCAGATAACCGAGGAAACAGCACGCCGCTACGCACAGCACATACGGGATCTGGGTCGATACGTGGTTGATGTGGTGGCACTGGGCGCCAGCCGACGCAAGGATGGTCGTATCCGAGATCGGGGAAACATGGTCGCCGCAGACCGCACCTGCCAGAATCGAAGCCGTCACGATCGTAAGGCTGTTCATATTTTCAGCGCCAACCACCGCAAATGCAATCGGAAGCAGAATACCGAAGGTACCCCAGGACGTACCGGTCGAGAACGCCAGCCCCGCCGCGATGGCGAACATCAGGGCCGGCATCAGGGAGCCGACCAGCGCATTGCCGCCCACTACCTCTTTGACATAGCCGCCGATGTTTAAGTAATCCGCACTGCAGATACCAGACAGAGTCCAGGCAAGGCACAGAATCATGATCGCCGGGATCATCGCCTTGACGCCGATCGTGAAGGATTCACAGAACTCATTGAACCGGATGACACGGCGGATCATGTAAAATGCAAAGATAAACACCAGTGTGAAGAAGGAACCAAGCACCAGGCTCAGTGCCGAATCACAGTTGGCGAACGCCTCGACCAGACCAACGCCGTCCAGGATGCCGCCTGTATACAGCATACCGCTGACGCAGAACGCAATCAGAACCAGGATCGGAAGAATCAGATCGATAACCTTTCCGTTGCCGGAGATCTCCATCGCCTCCGCCTCGACCGTCGTCTCTTTTCCGGTCTTTTTCACCTGTTCTTCATAGCGTTTCATCGCCGCGAAATCAAAATCGCCTGCTACCAAAAAGAGCATGAAGCAGATCGTGAGAAGCGCATACAGATTAAACGGAATCGTGTGAAGGAACAGACTGAAGCCGTCCACTCCGCTGTCCTCCGGAAGCGAAGAACCGACCGCTGCCGCCCAGCTTGAGATCGGCGCGATGATACAGATCGGCGCCGCTGTCGCATCGATGATGTAGGCTAACTTCGCACGTGTGATCTTGTGCTTGTCCGTCACCGGACGCATAACCGTGCCGACGGTCAGGCAGTTAAAATAGTCATCCACGAAAATCAGCATTCCGAGGAACATGGTTGCAAACAGCGCGCCCTTCTTCGTGCGGATCGCGTGGGACGCCCACTCACCATAAGCCTTCGACGCACCAGACTTTGTGATCAGTGCTACCACGATGCCGAGAAATGCCAGGAAAAGCAGAATGTTGACATTGCCCCCGATCTTCTCGCCCATGATCGCGATCATTGTTTCCACCGCATGAAGCGGATTTGGACCCGTAAATAAAAACGCGCCCGACATAATACCTATCAGCAGAGACAGGTACACCTCTTTCGTAATCAATGCAAGCGCAATGGCTACGATAGGCGGTATTAAAGAAAAAATCGTACCGCTCATAATTACCCCCTTATGGATTATCTGTACACATTCGGGCAAATTCTGCCCGTTTTTGAGCATACTATACTTACATAATAAATGTCCCCGGGCACTTTGTCCAGCGTCCGGGGACATTTTTTCATATTTTCTCTCTTTTTACTTTCTTTCCCTGCTTTTTACTCTGCTTTCTCCAGCTCTGCCAGTTCCAGAGCTGTCGCCTCATATTTGGCAAGAATGACATTCTGAATCATGTCTCTGGTTCCCGAATTAATCGGGTGGGCAATATCCCGGTATTCTCCATCCGCAGCCTTACGGCTCGGCATAGCAATAAAAAGTCCCTTCTCCCCCTCAATAACCTTGATATCATGAACCACAAATTCATTGTCAAGTGTGATGGATACGATGGCTTTCATCTTACCTTCCTTCTCTATCCGCCGCACTCTTACGTCTGTAATCTGCATACCCATTTACCCCTTCCGTCTGTTCTTTGATGTACCCTATAATGTAAACCGCTCGTTCTTCTCAATAACAATCTTTACATCTTCCGGCGTACCGATGTGCGTCGTGTTGGCGCGGATCGTATCACGGCTCTCTACAATACAATTCTCAATCACTGTATTGTCCCCGATGTAAACATCATTTAAAATAACAGAATTCCGGATGATACAGTTATTGCCTACATATACTTTCTTAAACAGAACCGAGTTCTCCACCGTACCATTTAAGATACAGCCGCTGGATACCAGACTGTTCTTGACATTTGCACCCGGATTGTATTTTGCCGGCGGAAGATCATCTACCTTGGAGTAGATCTCCGGGTATTCCTTGAAGAAATAGTGGCGTACATCCGGTTTTAGGAAATCCATGTTCGTCTTGTAGTACGAATCAACCGAAGCGATGTTGCTCCAGTAAGTTCCTAACTTATACGCGTAAATGCGTTTGAGGTTCTTATATCTGACTAAAATATCGGTAACAAAATCATACCGATCCTCTGCTGCACAGCGCTCCAGAAGTTCGATGAGCTGACGGCGGCGGATTACATAGATACCGCAGGAGATCATGCTGGAGGTCGCCAGCATCGGTTTTTCCTCAAAATCTGTGATACGTCCGTCATCGTTTAACTTCACCAGACCGAAGCGGGTAACGTCCTCCTCCGGAGGCATCTCCTTGCATACTACGGTAATATCCGCTTTCTTTTCAATATGATACTCCAGTACCTTGCCGTAATCCAATTTATAGACACAGTCGCCGCCTGCAATGACCACATACGGCTCATGGCTCTTCTTTAAGAAATCGAGGTTCTGATACAGCGCATCTGCGGTACCGCGGTACCAGTCGCTGCTCTCTGCCGTGATCGTCGGTGTGAATACATACATGCCGCCCTGCTTACGTCCGAAATCCCACCACTTGGAAGAACTCAAGTGCTCATTCAGGGAACGGGAGTTGTACTGCGTCAGTACCGCCACACTCTGGATGTGGGAATTGCTCATATTGCTCAGAGCAAAATCGACACTGCGGTAGCTGCCTGCGATAGGCATCGCTGCGATGGCTCTCTTATTGGATAATTCTCTCATTCTCTTGCTGTTGCCGCCAGCTAAAACAATCCCGATCGCTCTCATTGTATTCCACCTGCCTTTATGATATAATCGCCGCTCTCCAGCTCGCCGCCGTGATAATCTTCTGCCGTCGTCACGCCGGAAATCGCTGTGTTCCGTCCTATCTTCACTCCATCCGGTATCACGGAGCGCTCTCCGATCGTTACCAGATCGAACTGATATACCTTCTTGTCGTACTTGCTCTCGGCATATTCTCCGACGCCGACCTCGGCATTCTCACCGATGGTAACGTCCTCCGCCACGATCGCCTTATCCACAACCGTGCCAGCGCCGATCGTCGTGCCCTTCATGATGATCGAATCACGGATCACCGCACCTTCTCCGATCGTAACGCCTGCTCCGATGACCGAGTTAATGACTTCGCCGTATACCTCGGTGCCCTCGCCGATGATACTGCGCTCTATCTTGGACTGCTCCGATATAAATTGTGGGGGAATAATATCGCTCTTCGTGTAAATCTTCCAGTATTCTTCATACAGGTTGAACTCTGGAATGATGTCGATCAGTTCCATGTTTGCCTCCCAGTAGGAGCCAAGGGTTCCGACATCTTTCCAGTAGCCGTTGTACTCGTATGCGAAGATACGTTTTCCAGCTGCATGGCAATACGGGATAATGTGCTTTCCAAAGTCACATCCAGGCTCGTCCGAGAGCTTGATGAGCGCTTCCTTGAGCACCTTCCAGCTGAATATGTAAATACCCATGGAAGCTAAATTGCTGCGCGGATTCGCCGGTTTCTCCTCAAACTCCGTAATGCGGTTGTTGTCATCGGTTATAACGATACCGAAACGGCTTGCCTCCTCCATCGGAACCTGCATCGCCGCGATCGTCACATCCGCATTGTTTGCTTTGTGGTATTCCAGCATTACCTCGTAGTCCATCTTGTAGATGTGGTCGCCGGACAAAATCAGCACATACTCTGGATTGTACGTTTCCATGTATTCCAGGTTCTGGTAGATCGCGTTCGCCGTACCGGTGTACCAATCGCTTCCTTTGCTCCGCTCATACGGCGGAAGTACCGTCACACCACCTACGTTGCGGTCCAGATCCCACGGAATACCGATTCCAATATGTGCATTCAGCCGCAGCGGCTGATACTGGGTCAGAACGCCTACCGTGTCCACTCCCGAATTGATACAGTTACTTAACGGAAAATCGATGATTCGATACTTTCCTCCGAAAGAAACCGCAGGTTTTGCTACTTTTTGAGTTAAGACACCCAGACGACTGCCCTGTCCGCCTGCCAACAGCATAGCTATCATTTCCTTTTTAATCACGATATCACCCCTCGATGCTCACATATAATGTGTATTTTAAACCTGTTTTTATTATAACATACTTCACGAAAATAGTGAACAAATTTTTAATAGAATTTGTCCTAATTTTGTACATTTTCCGACATTTTTCGTTCCTTTTACATAATATTTTCGTAATTCCGGGATGTG
>NZ_FR895081.1:15567-27592 GCF_000434655.1 Clostridium sp. CAG:43
CCCTTGAATCTACAAGGAAAATACAGTATAATGAAAGTTAAACACGGTCTGCACACTGCAGGGCAGTCCGCATGAGAAAGTTTATTTTGCAAAATAAGGAGTTTACTGAGATGAATTTAACCACTGTAAGAGAAATTTACCGTTCCAGAGAGACGTATCTGGACAAAGAAGTTCAGATCGGCGGCTGGGTACGAAGCGTGCGCGGTTCCAAGAACTTTGGCTTCATCGTTGTGAGCGATGGCAGCTACTTTGAGACGCTTCAGGTTGTTTACCATGATACAATGCCGAACTTTGCGGAGATCTCCAAGTTAAACGTAGGCGCATCCATTATCGTAAAAGGTACCCTGGTTGCAACCCCGGAGGCAAAGCAGCCGTTCGAGATTCAGGCGACCGAGGTAGCCGTTGAGGGACCGTCCGCTTCGGATTATCCGCTTCAGAAGAAACGCCACAGCCTTGAGTATCTGCGTACCATCTCCCACCTGCGTCCGAGAACTAACACCTTCCAGGCTGTGTTCCGTGTACGTTCCCTGGCAGCTTACGCGATCCATCAGTATTTCCAGGAGCGCGATTTCGTGTATGTCCACACTCCACTGATTACCGCAAGTGACTGCGAGGGCGCCGGTGAGATGTTCCAGGTTACCACGATGGATCTGAACAATGTTCCGAAAAAGGACGACGGCACGGTTGACTACTCTCAGGATTTCTTCGGAAAACCAACTAACTTAACTGTCAGCGGTCAGTTAAACGGCGAGACCTACGCGATGGCATTCCGCAATATCTACACCTTCGGACCGACCTTCCGCGCAGAGAACTCCAACACGACCCGTCATGCAGCTGAGTTCTGGATGATCGAGCCGGAGATGGCATTTGCGGATCTGAACGACAACATGGAAGTTGCCGAGGATATGTTAAAATATGTCATCCGCTACGTCTTAGAGCACGCACCGGAAGAGATGAATTTCTTCAACCAGTTCATCGATAAGGGACTCCTTGACCGCTTAAACCACGTATTAAATTCCGAGTTCGGTCATGTAACCTACACCGAGGCTGTCCGCATCCTCGAAGAGCACAACGACGAATTCGACTACAAGGTATTCTGGGGCTGTGACTTACAGACCGAGCATGAGCGCTACTTAACCGAGAAGATCTTCCAGAAACCGGTCTTCGTTACCGATTATCCGAAGGAGATCAAGGCATTCTACATGAAGATGAACGAGGACGGCAAGACCGTTGCAGCGATGGACTGTCTCGTACCGGGCATCGGCGAGATCATCGGCGGCAGCCAGAGAGAGGACAACTTAGAGAAGTTAGAGGCGCGTATGGACGAGCTTGGACTCAAAAAGGAGGACTACGGTTTCTATCTGGATCTGCGTAAGTACGGTTCCGCAAGACACTCCGGATTTGGTCTTGGATTCGAGCGCTGCGTGATGTACTTAACCGGCGTTTCCAACATCCGTGATGTCATCCCGTTCCCGAGAACCGTAAACAACTGTGAACTGTAAACAATAAGCAACTATGGGGCTGTCGCAAATACTGGAATCTGCTTTCTGCTATTTGCAGCAGTCCCTTTTCTATTATTATTTCAATCTGTACATACGGAGTGACAGACTCCTGAAAGGGGGAGAGAATGTGAAATTTATCCATACCGGCGATATCCACTGGGGCATGTCCCCGGACAGCGACAAGCCTTGGAGCCGGGAGCGCAGCCGCGATATCCGCGATACGTTTACCGCCATCATCGCCAAGGCAAAGGAGCTGCGCGTGGACTGCCTGTTCATCGCGGGGGATCTGTTCCACCGCCAGCCGCTGCTACGCGACCTGAAAGAGGTCAATTACCTGTTTTCCACGATCCCGCAGACACAGGTTGTCATCATTGCGGGCAATCACGACCGGATCCGCAAAAATTCAGCTGTTTTAAGCTTTTCCTGGGCTTCCAACGTGACGTTTCTGGAAAGTGAGGATGTCTCATCCGTCTATTTTGAGGATATCAACACCGAGGTGACCGGCTTTTCTTACTATACTGCGGAGATCCCGGAGCCGCGCCTTGATGCTCTTGAAGCGCCGGAGGATGGAAAAATCCACATTCTGCTGGGGCACGGCGGCGACGCAAACCACGTCCCGATCGACCGGGCGGCGCTGGCTTCCTCCGGATTTTCGTATATCGCACTGGGGCACATCCACAGGCCAGAGATCCTACTGGACAAAAAGATGGCATACTGCGGTTCCCCGGAGCCGCTTGATAAGACCGAGACCGGCAGGCACGGTATCCTTTACGGCGAGATCGACCCGGAAAACGGTCAGGTAACGACACTGGACTTTATTCCGATGGCGAAGCTCCGCTACATCCCGCTCATCGTCCGCGTCACGCCGGATACGACCAACACGGAGCTGTACTTAAAAATTGCCCATGAGATCGAACAGCGCGGCAATGACAATATTTTCCGCTTCAAGGTGCAGGGCATGCGCGATCCCGATATTTCCTTCGAGCTGGACGCCTTAAAGCTGCGTTTCCGCATCGCAGATATCATCGATGAGACGGAACCGCAATACGATTTTTCCGCCCTGTTTGCCGAGCATCCAAGCGATATGATCGGCTTTTACATCCAGGCACTGAAAAAACCGGACATGAGTCCGGTGGAGAAAAAGGCGCTGTTTTACGGCATCCACGCCCTGCTTCTCACCACCGATGAAAGGAGTTAGCTTCCATGCGTTTTCTTGATCTTTATATCAGTGGGTTTGGAAAATTTCATGACACAGCCGTCTCCTTTGAGGATGGGTTAAACGTCATTTACGGTAAAAATGAAGCCGGCAAATCCACGATCCACACCTTTATCCGCGGCATGCTCTTCGGCATCGAGCGTCAGAGGGGGCGCGCCGCCAGAAACGACATCTACAGCAAATATGAGCCGTGGGAAAACAGCGGTACCTACGAGGGGCAGCTCCGGCTTGAATCCGACGACGGCACCATTTACCGGATCGAGCGCTCGTTCCAGAAAAATAAGAAGGAATTTACCGTCATCAACGAGATGACCGGACGCGAGGAACCGGACGGCTGCGCCGTTTTGCAGGAAATCTTGGGCGGCATGAGTGAAACCATGTACAACAACACCATCAGCATCAGCCAGTTAAAGAGTGCGACCGATGAAGGCATGGTTTCAGAACTGAAAAACTATATTGCTAACATGAATACCTCTGGCAATATGGCGCTCAATATCACTAAGGCGACCGCCTATCTGAAAAATCAGCGCAAACAATTTGAATCCCAGTTAAGCCCGGAGGCTTCGGTCAACTATACCTCCCTTCTTAGCGAGATCCGCACGCTGGAACGTGAGCTTTCTTCGCCAAAATATGAGAATCAGTTACAGGAATACTCAAAACTGCGTGACTCGGTCCGAAATGAGCTGGAACATCAGAAAATAGAAAAAGAAGATTTATCCGACCGGCTGCAGAAGAGCCGTCAGGTACTGGATGAGTTTTCCTTTACGGACGAGGCGTCCATCGAGGCGTACCGCAGTCAGGCTGAAACACTCTACCAGGACTATCAGCATGCACAGGCGTCTTCCTCCAGCAAGGGATCCCGGTTTTTTCAGGTGTTTTTCTTTGTCACAGCGGCGATCTGCGCCATCTGCGCGGCATACTGCGGATATCTGGCGTTCTTCCCGCTTCCGTCCCCGTGGCTGGGAGCTGGTCCCACCGCCCTCATCTTTGGCGTCGCCGCTCTTGTGCTTCTCATGCTGGGAATCTGCGTCACACGGCACCGGAGCCGCCGCAGGCAGGAGGCGGAGAAAAGTGCCTCTGTTTTATCGGAGATTTTGCGCCGCCACCTGGGCGAATCCGAGATTTCGGATGAACCCATGAAGCTTTTGTCCCAGCGGCTGGACCGCTTCATCACGCTCTGCCACGCCGTTACAAACTCGGAGGATTCACTGATAAAACGTTCTGAACAGATCTCGGCGCTGATGGCAAAGCAGAATGACTGCAGCCTTGTCATCGAGGAACAACAGCGCGTCCAATGGGAGTTAGAAAAAAAGCTGGAGCACTTATCCGCCTGCAAAGACCGTGCAGCGGCGCTCAAACACATTTTAAATGAAAATGAACGCATCCATCAGGAGATCGCCTCCGTGGATCTGGCGCTTGATACCTTAAAAGAGCTTTCCACGACCATCCGGGATTCTTTCGGCCTGTACTTAAATAAGACTGCGTCCGACCTGATCGCCGGAATTACCGGCGGAATTTATTCCAGCATCAGCATTGATGAGAACCTGAATGCGTTTTTAAACACCCGCCGGAAGCTGATCCCGCTTGAACAGGTCAGCAGCGGCACCGCCGACCAGATCTATCTGGCGCTGCGCCTCGCCGCCGCCCACTTTATCCAGGGCGATGCAGACCGGCTGCCGCTCATCTTTGACGACAGCTTCGTCCTCTACGACGACGAGCGCCTGAGAACCGTCCTCAAATGGCTGCCAACCGCCTATTCCGGGCAGATTCTTGTATTTACTTGTCATGAGAGGGAGATGCGGGTGCTGAAGGAAGAAGGAGCTGCGGTGCATGAAGTGCGGTTGTAGGACTCTTTTCGTACATAACCGTGACATTGCCTGTTTCCTATGACATTAAAAAGAACGCCATTTTCTGACATGTATTGGTCCGGAAATGACGTTCTTTTTGTTTCTATTTTAAAGGTCTATTTTTAGTCCCGTATTCCCGCCCGATACTTTGCCAGCAGCTTATTGATACGTCCAGTCGGATTTAACAGCTCGCTTAAGGAGGCATCGTGGTTCAGGTTATCGATGATGAGCGCGATGTATTTGCTCATATCGACGCTGATATAGTACGGTCTGGAGAGAAGCTCCGGTGTCTGGTATACCAGGTTGGTGGTCAGGACGCGGTCGATCAGACCGTTCTCATAGTACTCGTCAAACTTCTGCAGTCCGTTGGTAAACAGACCGAAGGTCGCGCATACGAATACCTTTCTCGCCTTGCGGCTCTTTAATTCCTTCGCTACATCTAACATGCTCTCGCCAGAGGAGATCATATCATCAATGATCAGGACATCCTTGCCCTCTACGCTGGATCCCAAGAACTCATGGGCAACGATCGGGTTACGTCCGTTGACGATTCTGGTGTAATCGCGGCGTTTGTAGAACATACCCATGTCGAGTCCCAGCACGTTGGAGAAGAAGACAGCGCGGGACATACCACCCTCATCCGGGCTGATGACCATCATGTGATCGCTGTCGATCTCCAGCTCTTTCTCATTTTTCAGCAGATATTTGATAAACTGGTAAATCGGCTGAACGGTCTCAAAACCCTTGAGCGGAATCGCGTTCTGGACACGCGGATCGTGTGCGTCAAAGGTAATGATATTCTCAACGCCCATATCTACCAGCTCTTCCAGTGCCAGCGCGCAGTCTAAGGACTCACGGCCGGAGCGCTTATGCTGGCGGCTCTCATACAGGAACGGCATGATTACGTTGATACGGCGTGCCTTTCCGCCTGCTGCCGCAATGACACGTTTCAGATCCTGATAATGATCATCCGGGGACATATGGTTTACCATGCCGCACAGAGAATATGTCTGGCTGTAGTTGCAGACATCCACGATCAGATACAGATCATCGCCGCGCACCGACGCCTTGATCTCGCCCTTTGCCTCGCCGGAACCAAATCTCGGTGTGTTTGCCCCGATGATGTAGGAGTCTCTCTGATAACCTGAAAATGCGATCGACGTCTTGTGCTCGCTCTCGCGCTCATTTCTCCAGTCCACCAGATATTTGTCTACCTTGCCTACCAGTTCCTCACATCCCTTTAATGGAATCAGTCCCAGCGGACCTACCGGTATCGTCTCAATGATTTTCTCTTCGTACAGCATTTTCCATTTTCCTCCAGCCTGTTTACTCTCTGTTAATTCGCTTTTTTGCATATGTTAGCGCATTCTAACGTCTCTTTTATATCATTATGTCCCTTATAAGTCAACCCATTACCGGTTTTCCAGCTTTTTTCGTATCCGGATATCCTCGCCGTAGAGCGGAATGATCTGATACTGGCTTACGATCCGTGACATGACGCGGTCGGTAAACTCGTCGCGCATCTCATTGACCGGCAGATTGGTGGAAATGATCGTGCCTTTCTTCCGGTTTAAGCGCTCGTTGACCACATAGAAGAGCTGGGAAGTCGTAAACGTATTCACCAGTTCCGTCCCCAGATCGTCGATGATCAGCAGATCGCACTCTAATAAATACTGGGAGCGGTCGCGATCCTCATCGGTCGCATCATTTGCGAAGCGGTCCCTTGAAAATATCTCATACATCTCCACCGCTGGGAGATACACGACGCTGAAACAGCGCTCAATCAGCTCTTTCGCGATGCAGTTGCTTAAAAACGTCTTTCCAAGCCCCGTTTTTCCGGTAAATAAGATATTTCCCTTTTCTTCTTTAAATCCATCCACATAGCGGTGGCAGAACGCCGTCACCTGCTCCATATACGCGCGGGCAGTCTTGCCGCTACGCGGATCGATCTTCGTGTCATCAAAATAATCATAGGAAAAATGAGAAAAATTCTCCCGCTCCAGCACTTCCCGGATATTCGACTGGGCGTATAACAGATCGATCTCCCGCTGACGGAAACAGTGGCATTTTATACCGTCTTTGTACCCGGTATCCTTACAGTCCGGACAATTATACTGCATCTCCAGATAGTCCGCCGGATAGCCGTAGGCGCTCATCAGCACCTGGCGCTGCTCTTTCAGGTCTGCGATTGTCCCTCGCAAACGTTTCACCGCGTCCGCATCGCCCGCCAGAAGCTCTTTCGCGCTCTTGACCGCCGCGGCGGCGATCGCGTCGTTCATCTCCCGGACCGCCGGTATTTTCTCATAGACCTCATCAACCCGCGCGTCCAGCTCATGTTTCTTCTGAAGCTGTGTCCGGTTATAAACACGCATGATCGATTCATACTGCGAATTACTGAGTGCCATCGTCCCCTCCTGTCTTCTGCGCTCCGTTTATCATGCTCCATACCATCTCGTCGTAATCATATCCGTGTTCCTCCAGATTGTGGAACCGGTTGGAAGAACGGCTGCTGCCTGCAGACGCCTGCCGGCGCATCGCCCCGCCTTCTTCCTTCCGTTTTTTATCTAGCTCTGACACATCCCGGAAGCTCTTGACCCCGGCATTTTTCCAATCCCGCAGAATCTTGTCTGCATAGTCAAACGACGGTTTATGTATCTGCCGGATCGTGCGGCTGCACGCCTCGACGATCAGCTCGCGCGTGAAACCGTACTCCCAGAACCATTTTTCGATAAATTCACTCTCGACCTCCGCCGGGCTCCGGTCCGAAAGCCCCATCGCCCGCATAACCGCGAATGAACCCTTCGTGTAGCCTCTGCCGCTCGCTTTTGCCTGTTCCACATCCTTGATGCCGCGCTTATGCCAGCCGAGTGCCACCTTTTCCATATAGCGCAGGCTGGTGTGGTGGTTCTGCACGCAGTACTCAATCAGGTATTCCAGCAATTCCCCGGAAAATCCCAGATTCGAATAGAGATTTCCAAGAATCTGGCAGTCCGTCGGTGTGAGCAGCTTGTTTAAATACTGCTGGGCAATATAAATGAGCTGCTTAAACGACTCATCCGAGGTCAGGCGTGACATATCGCAGGCTGCGGCTTCCCGTGCGGCAGTTTTTGCAGATGGCGCAAAGGAACCAGCACCTGCCAGGGATTCCGTTGAAGCGGAAACCGGTGAAATTTGCTGTCCCGGCATCTCCTGAAACGATCGCTGTGCCTCTTCACCGACTTCCGTTCCCAGCACCCCGGCTCTCTGCCAGTATGCCAGCGCGCGCTGCACGTCCGCCTCCGTGTGGTTGAGCGCGTCCGCGATCTGTCCGATCGAGACTTCCTCCTGCTGGTGGCGGAGCAGGTACAGATATACCTTCACATATTCTCCACTGGCTCCCGCCATATATGTATCAATAAATACGTCCGGAACCGGCGTCGCGCCCACCGCCAGCCGGTTTTTGAGTCCTATTCCCATCTTCTAACTTCCCTCTTAGCCATTCTGTGTCCTCATATTTCCTGTTACCATTTATCTATCAGCAGCCTGCGGCTGTGTGAAGCATTCAAACTGCTGTATTTTACTTTTATTTTGAAATATTCTCTATTTGTTCCATCCAAATCTTCCTGTTTTCTTACTTTTCCACCGTTTTGATTTTGTTTCCGGACTTTTCCACAATTTTGCTCCGGGCAAGACAGTTTTCATCCATTTATCACAGGCTCACTGCGTCTATTCCTATCATAACATACCTTTTTTTAAAATGAAATACTCCTAATTATGGTTCGCGGCCGACACTTTTAGACCAATTTTTCCACTATTTTAATTGTGGATAATGTGGATAATGTGGAAAAAGCCTTCAAAAATCCTCAAAAAATAACCCATCCTCCGACAAAATCCTTATTTTATCAACATTTTCGGCATTTCCCCATTTCCGCATTTAGGCGCAAAAAATCCACATAGTTCCTTTACATAATATGTTGAAAACTATGTGGATAATGTGGATAACTATATGTACACTCGGAGTGCATCTATTTTGCAAGGAGGTTTTCCCCTACATTTACAACGTCTCCGGCGCCCATGGTTATCAACAGGTCGCCCTGTGTACAATGTTCCATGACAAATTTTTCTATTTCATCGAACGTCGGCAGATACCATGCTTCTTTTCCTTTTTCTTTTAGAAGTTTCACGATATCCTCTGAGCTGATTCCGAGCGTGTCCGTCTCGCGCGCCGCGTAGATATCCGCCAGAATGACTTTATCTGCCAGTGAGAGCGCCTCGGCAAACTGCGGCAGAAATGCCTTCGTCCGCGTGTAGGTGTGCGGCTGGAAGATGCACCAGAGTGTCTTGTGTGGATAGTTCTGCGCCGTCTTTAAGGTAGCCTCGATCTCATGCGGATGATGCGCATAGTCGTCGATGATGGTAAATCCATTTACCTCACCCTTCTTTTCGAACCGGCGGTTGGTTCCGGTAAAATGTGCCAGTCCCGCGCGGATGGCGTCCATGGAGATGCCATTTTCCAGGGAAACAGCGATGGCTGCCAGCGCATTGTATACATTGTGCTCACCTGCCACACCGAGCGTCAGGCGCTCTTTCTTCTCACCGCCGATATAAAGATCGAAGGACGGATGCGCGTAATCGTCATACTGGATATCACCGGCACTGTAATCGTTGCCACGGCTGTGACCAAAAGTAATAACCTTGCCTTTTGCCGCTTCTATGATCTCCTGATAGTTCTCGATATCGCCGTTGATGACAATCGCGCCCTGAGCCGGTACGCGCTCGGCAAACAGCTTGAAGGAATGACGGATATCCGCCAGATCCTTGAAGAAATCGAGATGGTCTTCTTCTATATTAAGGATGACCGCCATCGTCGGGTAGAAGGATAGGAAGCTGTTGGTATACTCACACGCCTCCGTCACGAAAAATTCCGGTCCGCCGACGCGGATGTTGCCGCCGATCGCCGGAAGGATGCCGCCGACCGAGATCGTCGGGTCATTTTTCGCCTGCAAGAAAATCTCCGTCACCATCGAAGTGGTTGTCGTTTTGCCGTGTGTTCCGGCAATCGCGATCGCATTTTTATAGTTCCGCATCATCTCGCCCAAGAGTTCCGCACGGGTCAGCATCGGGATGCCGCGCCGTTTTACTTCCTGAAATTCCGGGTTATCCGGGTGAATCGCCGCCGTGTAGACTACCACATCGATGCCATCCTGGATATTCTCCGCTTTCTGTCCGATATATACCTTCGCGCCGCGCGCCTCCAGGTTATCGGTCAGCTCCGAACGGTGTGCGTCCGAGCCAGACACAGTGAATCCCTCGTCCATCAAAATCTCTGCCAGTCCGCTCATGCTGATACCGCCGATTCCGATGAAATGGACGGATTCTGGTTTATTAAAATCAATCTGATATACATTCTCACTCATATTTGTGCATTCCTTCCCCGCCGCAGGCGGTTTTGTTTTCGCAGACGCCATAGAAAAACAATATGGAACCGCGAGGCATTGTGTTTTTATGTCCTTTTAATTTAACTTCTTTTACATGAAATTGTCAATATAAGGCAAAAAAAAATAAAAGATACACGCCAGCCATCGCACTGCGATCCGTCTGTAACATGCATCTTTTATATCATTTAAGTTATGTCTTTTTCTTAGCGTCCCGTTGCCAGACACTTGCCGAACAGCATGGTTTTATAACGGTTTAACGCCGCCAGAAGAATGCTTCCCAGCACACCGATTGCCAGCACCTCGCCGATACCAACGGTCAGCATCATGAACGGAATCAGATCCTCAGAGCCGTATGCAAACCGGAGCACCCACGGTACAATGATCGTGTTGGCCAGGATCGGCGGTACACATACTAAAACCTTACTCTTGCGGAGCGCATAGGAGCCGACTGCCCCGATCAGGGTTGCCAGGCTTCCGAATACGATATCCAGTCCGGCTGCCCCGCAGAACAGATTGGATAAAAAGCATCCGACAAAGAGTCCCGGAATCGCTGCCGGGGTAAAGAACGGCAGGATGCAGAGTGCTTCCGAAATACGGAACTGCACCGGTCCGAAGCTGATCGGCTGGAATGCCATCGTCAGCGCTACGTAGATGGCCGCGATCGCCGCGCCATACGCCAGAAAATACGTGTTTTTCAGGTTGTTTTCTTTCATATTCAATTCTCCTTTAGTTTTGTTTTACGAGTGGAAGGTCACGAACACTCGATTCATTTTACGCCGGAAATCGGCGGCAGCCCTGTAAGACCTTGTTTTTGCGGGCTTTGCAACGGGTATGAGTATAACATAGAGCAGATAGAAATACAAGTTTTCTTTTCGCTTATCGCCACTGTTACTGTTCACACATGCGTGAACAGTAACAGACAAAAATCATTTTTTTATTTCTCTACCACTTTGCCATAAAAAAGCACTTTCCCTTTCTTTCTATCTCCTGTATAATAGAATCTACGTGATTTTGTGCCGGATGCTGCACAGACAGCTCACTCATTCGGGAGATATTGCATTTACACATTTGACTCAGCTCCCCGACACTCGTCAACCCCATTTCATCATCACAAAGGAAGTATGTATTTTATGAAAGCACTCTATGAACGCTGGACAGCTATCAGCCTGCCTAAACGAATTCTGGGCGGCATGATTCTCGGCGCTGTTCTGGGAATGATGATTCCGCAGGCAGTCGGACTCTCAATCCTTGGAAATCTATTTGTCAACGCATTAAAGGGCATCGCGCCCCTGCTTGTATTTTTCCTTGTTATCAGTTCCCTCTGCCAGGCAAAGCAGAGCCACGGCGGCATCATCCGCACCGTTGTCTGCCTTTACCTGTTCAACACATTGCTCGGCGCTGTGATCGCGGTCGTCGCAAGTAAACTGTTCCCTATCACCCTGACACTTGCACAGGCTGCAGAAGAAACCTCTGCCCCGCAGGGAATCGCAGAAGTCCTGCAGACACTTTTATTAAATGTCGTAAAGAACCCGATCACCTCCATCGCAGAGGCAAACTACATCGGTATCCTGGCGTGGGCGGTTCTCTTCGGCGTGGCGATGCGCGGCGCCAGCGAACGCACGAAAGAAATTATGGACAATTTTGCGGCGGCACTGTCCAAGGTTGTTACCTGGATCATCAACTTTGCCCCGTTCGGTATTCTCGGACTTGTGTTTGACACTGTATCCACCAACGGTTTACAGGTATTTACCGAATATGGACGGCTTCTCGCCGTGCTGGTTGGCTCGATGCTGTTTATCTACTTCGTGACCAACCCGATTCTCGTATACTGGTGCATCCGCCAAAACCCGTTCCCGCTGATTTTCAAGTGTCTGAAACGAAGCGCGGTCACCGCCTTCTTTACCCGGAGCTCGGCGGCAAATATCCCGATCAACATGGAAGTCTGTGAGGAAATGGGACTGGACAAAAATACCTACTCTGTTACCATCCCGCTCGGTGCGACCATCAATATGAACGGTGCGGCTGTTACCATCACCGTCATGA
>NZ_FR895081.1:27620-35593 GCF_000434655.1 Clostridium sp. CAG:43
GGCAGCCAATACGCTGGGAATTCCGGTGGATATTCCGACCGCCATCATTTTAAGCGTCCTGTCGGCACTTTCCGCCTGCGGCGCATCCGGTGTTGCCGGTGGTTCCCTGCTCTTAATTCCGCTTGCCTGCTCCTTGTTTGGCATCTCCAGCGATGTTGCCATGCAGGTCATCGGTGTCGGATTTATCATCGGCGTGGTGCAGGATTCCGTCGAGACCGCCCTCAACTCCTCCTGCGACCTGCTGCTCTCAGCGGCAGCCCAGTTCCGGGAGTGGAGAAAAGAAGGCCGGGAGATTACCTATTAATTTAAATACTTAAACGCAAAAATCCCTGGTGCTGTATACACCGGGGATTTTCTTTTGCGATTCGATTATCCTATACAGTAAAAAGCGGTTAGACTCTCTCCAACCGCTTTTTTCATATCAGAATCACAGACCTTATTTATTCTTCTCGTAAATAATCCAAAGCCCCCGCAGCAGCAGCTCATCATCCAGCTCGATGCGGTGACGGCACAGCGGAATGATCCGCTTCGCCAGTCCGCCCGTCGCTACGATAGTTGCCTCCTGTCCAAGCTCTTCCTGGATCCGGTCTACCATACCGTCGATGCAGGACGCATTGCCATAGAGCGCGCCGCTCTGCATACATTCAACCGTATTCTTGCCGATCAGGCGCTTGGGCGGATCAAGGCTGATGCGCGGAAGCTGGGCGGTCCGGCTGGTCAGGGAATTCATCGATACACCTATTCCCGGCAGAATCATGCCGCCGATGTACTGCTTATTCTCATTCACCACACAGATGGTGGTTGCCGTTCCCATATCGATCAGAATGAGCGGCACCGGATACCGGTTGATTCCCGCGACGGCACCGACGATCAGATCGGTACCGACGGAGGACGGATTGTCCATCAGCACTTCCAGACCGATATTCATATCCACATTGACGACCAGCGCTTCCTGCCCCGTCACCTTGCGGATCGCCTCCCGCATCAGGGATGTAACCGGCGGTACTACCGAACCGATGATCGCGCCGGTGATCTCACTTACCTTGATTTCCCGCAGCTCCAGCACCATTTTCAGGGAAATCGCATAGTCAAGCTCTGTTTTCCCACTGTCTGTCGCCATCCGCTCGGTAAAGAGGATTTCCCCATCCGCAATACAACCGAGAACCACATTCGTATTTCCGATATCCAATGCCAAAATCATACTGTCTTACCCCCTGCTTTTTTCCAGAGCCGGTACAAATTTTGCCCGGTAAAGTGCTGCGCCGACTGCACCGGTGAGGATTGTGGACGATACCATCTCGCATACTGCATTGATTCCTACGAAACCACATACGAACAGGATGATATTTTTTCCGCCGATCAGCCCCTGCATATATTCGGTATTGCCAAACAGAACGACTAAAGCCGTCATAAAGAAAACTGTATTTAAAAACGCGGAACAGAATCCGGTTACCAGACTCGCCATGTACGCATCGGTTCTGCGGCGTACAAACTGGAAAATGTAGCCTAACAGAAGACCATCCAGCATACGCGGAACGAATCTCTGTACAAATGCCAGAAACGGGTTAATGCTGAAAAGCATTGCGCCCATCGCACTGCTGCCGCCGATGCCGATGCACTGTAAAAAGCTGGTCATGCCGAAGACTGCACCGATCGCTGCGCCGCCTGCCGGTCCCAGCGTGATCGCCGCGATCGCAACCGGGATCACATTAAATGTAATCGCCAGCGGTCCAATATTCAGATATCCGAGGGGGGTGTACGCCATCAGCAGAAGAATGCCGGTCATAAGACCTAAGATGACAAGTTTAGATGTGTTGTTTGTTGTGTTCATGAAATTTTCCTCCTTGTTATTATTCCCGTTCGAAAAACCTGCTGCACCTTCTGTTCACCAGACTGCCGCTTACCTGCGCCAATATCATGTGCATAAAATCCTTACAAATTCCGTTCTTTCCGGCGATACCATCCAGAAAAGCCGCGAGCCAGGGCATTTTAATTCCCCGTCTCTTCCGGTATGATTCTCCATCTCAGATACAGATCCGTATGCAGATACGCACATTCCGGCAGAAGTTTCTTTCTTCTGCCGCTTTCCGCAGATTTGCTGCCAGCACGTTCGGTGCCTGTTTTCTATGGGATACAATACAACTGCTGCCGCCTGTCCCTGTTCACATCCAGTGAAAACCAGGTCAGCCAGCAGACACCTCCACACTATATCACATCACTTTTCAACATACAACCAACAATTCTACCAGAATATGTGCTGTTTTTTATTGTCTTTTCACAAAATACATGTTTCTTTCCTCTCCTGTTATGTGCGCTTACCAAAGCCCCAACAGAGAACGGAAGTCAAAAAAGGTTTACAATTTTTCCTCCAGATGCTATGCTGTTCGAAAATGACCCAGAAAACCAGAGTGCAAACCGAAAGGATATGTATTATGTTAACCGGAAAAACAATTATTTTGGGAGTAACCGGCGGAATCGCCGCATACAAGGCGGCGAACCTTGCCAGCCTTTTAAAGAAACAGCACGCGGATGTGCATGTCATCATGACAAAAAATGCGATGGAGTTTATCACACCGCTGACGTTTGAAACCCTGACGGTCAATAAGTGCCTGACGGACACCTTTGACCGGAATTTTAAATTTGAAGTAGAGCATGTGGAACTGGCAAAGAAAGCCGACCTCGCGATCATCGCCCCGGCGACCGCCAATGTCTGCGCCAAACTGGCACACGGACTTGCCGATGATATGCTGACGACCACGCTCGTAGCCTGCCAGTGCCCGCGCATCATTGCTCCGGCGATGAACACACGGATGTATGAGAATCCTATTACCCAAGATAATCTCCGCCTGTTAGAACATTACGGCTTTACCATCATCGAACCAGCAAGCGGTCTGCTCGCCTGCGGCGATTCCGGAAAGGGCAAATTCCCGGATGAGGGGCTGATTATGGAGTATATTCTCCGCGCGATCGCCTACCCGAAGGATCTCACCGGAAAGAAGATCCTTGTGACCGCCGGTCCGACCCAGGAAGCGGTCGATCCGGTGCGCTACCTCACGAACCATTCGACCGGAAAAATGGGATACGCCCTGGCACGGATGGCGATGCTGCGTGGCGCCGATGTGACACTCGTCACCGGCGAAACCTCGCTGACTCCACCTCCGTTTATCAATACTGTCCACATTAAGAGCGCGCACGACCTCTTCGAGGCAGTTATCTCCCGGAGCGAAGAACAGGACATTATCATCAAGGCGGCAGCCGTCGCTGACTACCGTCCGGCAGTCGTTTCTGATGAAAAGGTCAAGAAATCCGACGGCGATCTGAGCCTGGCGCTGGAGCGTACTGAGGACACTTTAAGCTACCTCGGCGCACACAAACGTCCGGGACAGCTGCTCTGCGGCTTCGCGATGGAGACCTCCCAGCTGGAGGAACGCGCCCGCGGCAAGCTGGAACGCAAAAATCTGGATCTGATCGCTGCCAACAACTTAAAGGTAGCCGGCGCCGGATTCGGCACCGATACGAACGTCATCACGCTGATCGATAAGCAGCAGACCCGCCATCTGGAGCAGATGAGCAAGGAAGCGGCGGCGATGGAGATATTGACGGTTTTACGCGATATGATGAAATAGATTTTGATTGAAATAGATAGAGAAAGAGGAAGCAACCGAGGTTGATGGACGGATGCCTCCTCTTTCATTGAATATGGAATATATCATAAGTGTTATTTTTAGAATGTGGCTATTTAAAACGAATCCGCCATACTCCTATGATCAAGATAATTTCACAAAGCAATCGCAATACTTTCGTGATTCGATAAGCTGTATCCTCTTTTATCTCTGGACTCTCCTGCAAGTATTTGCATTCAATAAAAGCCCTTGCCGCAATTTCTCCAAAAACTGCCAGCGCTAAAAATAAAGAAAAGCCTGCCATGCCTTTTGCATAACTGTACAATGACAGTAAGAATAAAATAGAGACGCCTATATTGTATAATGTCAGCCAGAATTTTTTCTTCATAATTGATCACCTCTCGATTCAATCCAAGTGTAACAGAGTCTTTTATTAAGCAAAAATGTTCTAATGACGAGGCCATACTCCTACCACCAAAATAAGACCACAAAGATATCCGAGTGTTTTTGCGATCCGATAGGTTGTATCCTTTTTGATTTCCGGATTCTCTCGTAAAAATTTCCATTCAAATTTTGCCTCTATAATACTTGCTGCCAATACCGGTATCGCTAAACATAAGGTCACCGTTGTCAAGCCTTGAAGAGACGTGTACAGTAACAATAAAAGTACCACCGAACCGCCTAAATGGTATAATATCAGCCAGAATTTTTTCTTCATATCGATCACCTCTCGATTCACTATCCTGACAGGGCTGAAATCTCACAAAACAGCAACCTCTCTTTATTTTTGCAAAACCAGACATGTCTCTTATTTATTCTAATAATATCAGATTTATGTTCCAAAATATATAGACATTTTCTTACTTTTCTTACAAAATAGTTGCAAAAATAACTCTACCAAAATGGAAAGGTACTTTTATAAATGAGAATATCCGCCCTCTTTTAATATCTGCTCTCGAATATCCCTTGCCTTTGGATATCCTTCTTCCATAAGCTGGATGGACATTTCATTCAGCGCTTGTCGATGTTATTTTCATTCCAAATCACCCTATTTTTTGTTCGAACGGCTATATAATTGTTTTGGTGAAATAATAAAGCCGTTCGGCTATGTCAACATTTTTCAGTTTTACTCTATACTCGCTTCTTGCCCCTGCGTAATCAGTTCCGCGATCAATCTCGCCCCATTCACAATATCCCCCACCTTCGCATACTCCCGCACGGAATGAACCTCGTACATACCGCAGGAAAGCACCGCGCATGGGATTCCGTGCTGCATCATCGTGTTTCCGTCGCTGCCGCCGAAGGTGCTGCCGAATTTCGGCTCGATTCCCAGGGTGCGGCAGGCCTCGGCAAAATGAACTGCCACCGGCGAGTCCGGTTCCAGATGGAAGGCTTTGACATGGAGGCGGTGTGTGAAAGAAAGCTCTGCCCCCGCCTCTTTGACGGCGGTTTCAAAGACATGGCGGACATCTTCCAGGGTCTCCATTGCCTTTTCATGGCTGTAGCTGCGGATCTCGCCCCGGCAGGTGCAGAGTTCCGGCACGGCATTCACAACCGAACCGCCCGAAATCAAGCCCACATTCAGGGTTGTTTCCTCATCCACATGCCCCAGCTTTAATGCGGCAATCGCGCGGGCCGCCGTCTGAATCGCGTGGATGCCTTTCTCCGGCTCGAATCCGGCGTGTGCTGCACGCCCCTTGACTGCCGCCTCAAAGGAAAGGATCGTCGGTGCCTGCAGGATCGCTGTCCCGACTGGTCCAGTTACATCCAAAACGTAAGATTCCTTCGCTTTCATCTGGCTGAAATCGAACTCCGAGCTTCCTCTTGTAAACGGCTCTTCCGCCGCCGCAAAGAGGATCTCGATATCCCGGTGCGGGATTCCTGCCTCCTGCACGGCACGGATGCCTTCTAAGATGGCGATTACCCCAGTCAGATCGTCCGCGCCAAGCACGGTGGTTCCATCCGAAGTGATGGTTCCGTCCTCATGAAAAACCGGCTTCTTTCCGATTCCCGGCGCGACCGTGTCCATATGCTCGGACAGCAGGATCGGCGTGCCAGACAGTCCGCCCTTTAACGTTCCAAACAGATTTCCCGCATTGCCTCCTATTTTCTCGGCTGTGTCATCTTCCTTTGCCTGGATTCCCAGCTCTGCGAGCTTTTCCTTCAAGCGATCCGCCATCTCGCGTTCCCCGAAACTTTCCGAGTCGATCCGCGCCAGCTCGTCAAATTTAGCGCGGATGCGGGCTTCGTTTATCTGGATTCTATCTGGATCAGCCATGGGTGAGTCCTCCTGTAAAAAAAATTATTTGCCTATCATTTCTATTTGTTTATGCCCCTTATTATATACCCAGACAATACATTTGTGAAGCAGATTGATTTTACCTTTCGCTTTAAGTCCTAAAATGATCTGACCAATCTCTTTCTATTTCCATATCCGCTTTTCCTCTATATTTTTCTCAAAAATTTGATATACTAAATATACTAAAAACAGCAAGATTCATTTCCACTTTTACAATGATGCAGTTGAGTATAAAGCATACAACAAATAAATAGAACATTGATAAACACCATCTGACCCACACACTTTGAAACAGAAAAAGGAGAAATGACCATGTGTACAGCCGCAACCTACAAAACCGCCGATTTCTACTTCGGCAGAACCTTAGATTATGAATTTTCTTACGGGGACGAAGTAACCGTCACACCTCGCAACTATCCACTTACTTTCCGCCACGCAAGCGCGGTTTCGACCCACTATGCCATCATCGGCATGGCACATGTGGCGGGGGATTATCCGCTTTATTATGATGCTTTTAATGAGAAGGGGCTTTGCATGGCGGGGCTTAATTTCGTCGGCAATGCCTCCTACCAGAAGCCGCAGGAGGATCATGACAACATCGCACAGTTTGAGTTCATCCCCTGGATTCTCAGCCAGTGCGCGTCCGTGAAAGAGGCTCGCGTCCACCTCGCCCAGATGGTACTGACCGACACCCCATTCAACGAGCAGTTTGCCCCGGCGCAGCTTCACTGGATTCTTGCCGATAAAAATGAATGCATCGTCATCGAGCCGATGGCGGACGGACTGCATATCTACGACAATCCGGTGGGTGTCCTGACAAACAATCCGCCGTTCCCGCAGCAGCTGTTCTCCCTCAACAATTACATGAACCTGTCCCCGAAGCAGCCGCAGAATACATTTTCTGCCGATCTGCCGCTTACAACCTACAGCCGCGGCATGGGCGCTCTCGGACTTCCGGGAGACCTCTCCTCCGCTTCCCGGTTTGCACGGGTCGCTTTTACAAAATCAAATGCCCGCTCCGGCGCATCCGAACTAGAAAGTGTCAGCCAGTTTTTCCATATCCTAGGTTCGGTTGACCAGCAGCGCGGATGCTGCGAGGTCTCCGATGGAAAATATGAAATCACACTCTACACCTCCTGCTGCAATGCGGATAAGGGGATTTACTACTACACGACATATGAAAACCATCAGATCACGGCAGTGGATATGAACCGGGAGAACCTGGACGGGGAGACGCTTTCGCGGTTTCCGCTGGTGCAGGGGGAGCAGATTCGATGGGAGAACTGATCTTCTCTGCTTCCAGCTTGCCCCATCCTCGTTGCAAAAACTGACAATATCGGTACCGGAGAGATAACATTTCTCTTCCCATTCGCCTTGTTTTCTAGTATACTGATAAATATGCATCTGAAATCACTGGAAATTGTCCGTTTGAGGAAGATTGTCCATTACCGCATATCAATATCATTTGGAGGATTTTAAAATGTCTGAAATCACAGGACGCAACGTCGGCAAAACCTGCCGCACACATTACAGAGGTACTTTTAACGATGGCACACAGTTCGATTCTTCCTACGATCGCGGCGAACCGCTGGAGTTTGTCTGCGGCGCCGGTCAGATGATCAAGGGCTTCGATGCCGCTGTCGCTGATATGGAAGTCGGCGAGGTAAAGGAGATCCACCTGATGCCGGAGGAAGCTTACGGCATGCCGGATCCGAACGCAATTCTGGAGCTTGAGATTGCCAAACTGCCGGGTTCCGAGGAACTGCAGGTAGGTCAGCAGGTTTACTTAACCAACCAGATGGGACAGCCGTTCCCGGTAAAGGTTATCGCAAAGGATGAGGTAAATATCACGTTTGACGCCAATCATGAGATGGCTGGTAAGGAGCTGAACTTCAAGATCGAATTAGTTGAAGTAAAATAAAATAAGAATTACAACGCAAGACGCAGGTCATAGAAATGTGGCCTGTGTCTTTTTTTATACGCCATGCACAGCTCATTGTGTTCACAAAATCTTCACAAAAAATTAGCACTCATCTCTTGATAATGGAAGT
>NZ_FR895082.1:0-258 GCF_000434655.1 Clostridium sp. CAG:43
CCGTAAACGTAACCTATTTTTCAAGTTTTTCGCTGATCACACAGCATCTTTTTTTGCAAAAGGCAATTCCATATAACCGTATGTCCCTCCGGTCATCATTCAGGAGATATTCCTGATAACGGCGATCTCGGATCTGATTCATTGCTTTCCTGCACGCTATCCTCATCTCATCAAAGTTTTTTGTGTATTTTAATTCTGCGACAATTCCAGCATCCGGATTATCGGTCTCTACAATGATATCCGCAAAGCCATCTCCGG
>NZ_FR895082.1:279-14367 GCF_000434655.1 Clostridium sp. CAG:43
CGGCTTCGACATTTGATTTTACAAGCCAGTCTGCGTTCCCTGTAAGAATCCCGACAAGAAGGTTATGATAGGAGCTTTCCTTTTCTTCCTTCCTTGCCTTTGTATCAAAAACGCTGATGGAATTACTGAGCACCCGATTTAAATATTGCTCTATTCCTTCAGTATCCCCTTCTTCAAAGGCTTTCCAGAATGCAGTCAGGCGTTCTGTGTTAGTGAAGATCGATTTCTTAAACCACTCGTTTATCTGAAGCCGAAAGACCTCGCGCACCTCCCGATTCGGAATAATCAAGCGATAAGCGCCCTTCTCCGTCCTTCCGGTCTGTGTCAGATATCCGGTCGTAAAAAGTACGCTCCAAAGGTTTTCGATGCTCTGATCAATCTCCTCATAGGTAAGATCCAGACGAAGCTCTTTTTCAATCGCTTCGCCGTTAATCAAACGTTCTATTTCATTTTTCGTTGTCTTATTTGCCTTATCAATAAAACGCTTTACCAGATCGTTTCCGCTCGTATTAATCCAATACGCTTCTGGTCTTGCTTCCGGATCATCCTTTACACGATCCACAAAGTTTACAACATCCCACGGACAGTATACGTCGGCTTTTCCGAAGCGATATCCATCATACCATTCTTTAACTTCCGCAAACCTATCTTCCAGATGATAGTCTGAAAGCAGCTTTCGAACCTCTGTATCAGTAAAACCAAATTGCTCATCAAATCGTGTATCTGTGATCGATAGAATCTTAAAATTGTTGAGTCCGGTGAAGATGCTTTCTTTCGAGACACGAAGGCAGCCCGTCAACACTGCAAAGTTAAGCGAGTCGTTTGTCTTTAATGCTTCTCCAAGCAGTCCACGGGTAAAATAGATCATTTCCTTGTAATAACCATGCTGAAATGCTTTATCCAGTGGTACATCGTACTCATCAATCAGGATGACCGTCTTTTTACCATAATGTTTATATAATAGATCGGACAATGTTTTTATGGAGGAAATGACAATATCCACGTCCTCAGGCTGATCCTTCATATCAAGAAGCTGATGATACTTTTTTTTATCCAAATCAAGAAGTTTTTCGCTATCCTTTAGATAATAAAACCGTTCCGCTTCTCTTCTTATCAGCTGAATGCATCTTCGCTTTGCCTCTGAAAAGTTCAAACCCTCTACTCCCTTTAAGGAGAGAAAGATAACCGGATATTTTCCCAGATGCTGCTCACATAATGTCTGCTTCTCCGAAATATAGAGTCCATCGAAGAGCGATGAATCCGTTCCAATCTCAAAAAAGCACTTCAGCATACTCATATTAAGGGTCTTACCAAAGCGACGCGGACGTGTAAACAGATTCACTTCTCCCCAATTTAAAAACAATTGTTCAATCAATTCCGTTTTATCGATATAATAAAAGCCATTTCGACGGATCTTTTCAAAACCATCAATTCCTACCGGAAGTTTTAATTCATTCATAAAGGATCCTCCAGCTGCTATGATAAAATATGAAAGCTTCTGGCTTTTATTATCTCATATTTCTTTACAAAAGGAAAGGTGGAATGGTTAGGAATTCTCAAACAACTTTAATCGTTCACAAAAAATCATTCTATTTCACTTTTCATCTTTTCAATCATCTGCAGCCGAAATTCATACGCCTGCCGTTCTTTCTCAACCAAAGTTGATAAAACCGCTCCCGAAAAGAATGATACAATCGAAGTAAAAATCAAAATTCCCGATGAAACAAATATAAACGGATGTTTAACCTTTCCCACCTGTATATCATGTAGGATCTCCGGAATAAGCAGTCCCATTGAAACCAGCATCAAAACAGTCGATATCCGACCAAAAAAACCAAACGGACGATAATTCTTATAGAGACGTCCTATCGTCTTCAAGACCTTAAATCCATCTGAATATGTATTTAATTTTGATTCACTGCCAGATGGTCTGTCTCGATATTCAATAATGACATTCTCAATCCGCATATTTTTTTCAACTCCATGAATGGTCATCTCCGTTTCTATCTCAAATCCCTTCGATAGCACAGGAAAGCTTTTAACAAAAAGAAAACTAAAAGCCCGATAACCCGTCATAATATCCCGGATATCAGTATGAAACAAGCGATTTACGCTAGCTCTCACCAGCGTATTTCCAAAATTATGGAACGGTCTTTTGTTCTCATTAAAATAAGTAGATGAAAGCCTATCCCCCACTACCATATCAGCATTTTTTTCAAGAACCAGATTCGCCATCTTTCTTCCATATTCAGCAGGATACGTATCGTCTCCATCTACCATGATATAGCACTCCGCATCAATCTCTCGAAACATACGCCGGATTACATTCCCTTTTCCCTGTGCGTATTCATGACGGACGATTGCGCCCACATTTTGAGCCAGTTCGGCTGTCTTATCATTTGAATTGTTATCATACACATAAATAACCGCTTCTGGAAGTTCAGTTTTCCAATCTTTCACGACTTTTTCAATTGTTTTTTCCTCGTTGTAGCATGGAATCAGTACTGCTATCTTATCCATTTTATGTATATTCCTTTCACTTATCATTCAAAATCTGTGTTCCTGCATTATTCATTTTTATCCAACGATATTTCTTATCAATCAATCCAAGCAACAATACCGCCGGCAATGCAACCGTAATCATATAAACATATCTAAAGTAATATCCATTGCACGGTCCCAAAAATGCAATACCTACCGAAGCCAATAATGGGATAATCCCCAAACATAAAATATCTATCTTTTGTCTTCTGAATAAATAAAATGCAAATATTAATAGCAGCCAGATATATAAGGCAACACACTTAAATGCTCCTAGCACTGGAAGATTAAATATTCCTTCTCGCAACGCTTCATAACAATTTCTTAAGTATTTCAGCTTAACTGGATAATGAACATCCATATTTAATTGATTTCCACGTTTATTCACACTATCCATGCATTTTTCCGACCAACTATATGAATAATTTGTGGCCAATCTTTTACCAGGATATAGATAATAATAGTAATTGTTTAGAGTGGCTTCTGCATAAACTAAAGGATGTTTCTTCAGCATCTGATACCATACAGAAAAATATTCTTTTAATTCTACTTTAGATGTATATTTATTCCAGCCATCTTTGACTTTATCAGAACGGTCGGCCTCATAACGTTCCGATAATGTATCATAATTTAAGACGCGATCAATTACCTCTTTTTCTTTCTCCGTCACCTCATCCGAATATTCTTTTATGTAACGTGCTGTTTGCTGAAACGGAACCGAAAGCATCTCTTTTGTACTTCCTGGTGTAATTTTTAAATACGGAAAAATAATATGATTTATACAAAAAAGCAAGAATAAGATTAATGCCAACCCAATCCCCAGTTCTTTTCTATATTCTTTAAAATGAGCAATAAGAAAAACAAACCAGATTCCAACAATATATTTTGCTTCATTTCGAAAGAAAACAATGAAGCCACCGCAAAGAAATATCAATGCCAAATAAATCAACAATATATTTTTATTACACTTTTCTCTATTACTAGTAAAAAGACTTTTCCAAATCATTATTTTAGCTAACAAAACAATGAGGAACAGCATCATATATGCGTAAAAAATATCTTTTGAAAACAAAAACATATATGATACCATTCTCGGAGAAATACAATAGTAAATTAGGCTCACAAAACATATTTTTATATTAACACGAAGTTCTCTAAGAAATTTCACAAAATACGAAATAACACTTGCAGCAAATACAAATTGAATTAACGAAACCAAAAACAATCCCGCATTCCACGACTTAAACAAAAACTTTCCAATTATCATACAGATATGCACAAGCATTGTATATGCCACAGGATGATGTGCATTTAAGTATACATTTTTATTTAACAATACCAATCGTTCTGACTGAAGACTAGGCAAATTATATCCCTGCAAAATAAAATCTTGTGCATCTCCCTGCAAAATTGCCGGATATGAACACACAATATAAGGAATATATAAAACTACTATCGTCAAAAATGAACACAAAAATGTATGATTCTCAAGAAACGAGAGATACCCCCCCGAAAGTTTTTGAAACTATCTTTTCATCATTCGAATTTTGGCATAATGTAAGATGGTCCCATTTATAAAATAAATAGATTATCACGCTTGAAAAAAGGCATGTATAACCGATAAGAACCGTTATACTTTTAAAGATCTGAAGTTTTCCCATGTACAGGGCACTTAATTCTCCGTTTACCTCAATCGCATTACCTACAATCATGCATATTGCAAAAAAAAATCCCAATAAACTTGCACAGCAGCAATCTTTTCTGAACTCTGCCTTATTTTCAGGTCTATACCTCTGAATTTCTCTTAACATATAATAAAATAAACATATCATTCCCGCAAAGAGAATAAGCTGCTCTAGTGAAAAACCTGATAGTGCATCCAAATACCGTTTCAATGGATTTCCCTTGTAATCCATCTTCAACAGATTCATTCGGAGACTCATCATTGTAAATACAGCCATGATACAACTAAAACTCTTTTTATGCCTATCTATAGAAATCACTTTAGCTCCTCCACACATTTCATTTTCATTCCGTCTTCGATCTTATTATTTCGATTGTTTTTTCAAGCTGTTCTTTCATTTCATTCTTTGGCTTCCAGCCTAACTGATTCAACTTTTCCGCATTCAGCCGCGCATCCGATGCTTTTGAATACCCTTTCCGCTCTATTTCATCCGGCAGTTCAAACACAACTTTTCTGCCAGCATAGTCTGCTAAAATACCTGCCAGTTCTTTCAGGCGGATATCACATTTCTCATCCGCAATATTATAAGCCTCCCCATCTTTTCCATAAAACAGAATATAAAGCAATGCAGACACCACATCTGTAACATAACAATAAGAAAAATATTGATTTCCTTCACTCTTTAAAACAATATCTTCTTTGTTTACTGCTTTTTTTATAAACTGAGCCAATGCTTTGCTGTCACTTTGAAGCATCGTCGGACCAAAGACTCGACATACTCTCGGAATCACAACATCCAGTCCATATTTCTGTCTATACGCTTGGCACAGCGCTTCACCCGTTCTTTTTCCCTCCGGATATCCAGCCCGAAGAGTATTGCAGTCAATATAACCGCAATACTCTTCTGAAAACCGTTCTACATCTCCACGATTTTCGCCGTAAATCTCGACCGAAGAGAGAAAAACAACTCTCTCAGCCTTTGAATACACTGCCATTTTTAATACATTTTCTGTTCCTGCCACATTCGTCATAATCGTCCCAATCGGATCTTCTGCATAGCTTCTCGGGTGCGTATTGCTGGCACAGTGAAACAGATAATCCATTTTTGTATCCAGCTGCAGCGAATTATTGATATCACCCTGAATAAAGGAAAAGTTCGAATCCTCCATATAGTTTTTAAAACGTTCACGTGCTCTCTGCTCAGAACGTCCCATTGCAAACACATGGATTTTAGAATCATACGTTCGATTATGTTCCATCAACACATCTACTAACACCGTTCCTATCATTCCGCTAGCACCAGTAATCAAAATTTTCTTATTCTCCAGTTTTTCCCACGGAAAGGTATAATCTGAAATTTTCTTTATATCTTCTACATACAATGGATGTGAATAATACATGCTTTATCTCCTCTCCCGCAATTTTTTTATTTTTTCAGCATATTTTGTGCCGTGAATCCATTTTTGATAACATCGCCACACAAAACGATAGGGCCATGCCGATCTGGCCAGAGACAGATTGAAATCCTTTGTTCCGAAATGTCCGCCTCTCGCCCATTTAATAATTGCTAGCATCGTGATTGGTGGAGCATATTCTCTTGTCTTTCCATAAAGAGCCACTGAGTCATATAAAGAAGCTGTCATTTGGAGAAAGATATCCTGACTCTTATTATTATGGAAAAATGATATTCCAAAATCAAAAAGACTTCTTCCTATTGATTCTTCATTTTCGAATATCATCCTGCAAAAATCAATTGCAAATTCAGGAAGGTATCTTTCAAGCGCATTATGAAGACTTTGATTATTATCGCAAGGATTTAATACAGGTTCCACTTTTCCATTCTTTCTCTCATAAGAACTAACACTGCGATATGGCAGATTAGCAAAAATTGATTCTATAAATATTTGTGAATATGTATTCCCCGTAAAATTATAACGGATTAGATGTCCATTCGATGGATAGATACTTCTTGCATAATAAAATATGTTATCGTGTTTATATCCAGCAGCTTTCCAGAGTAAACGTGCTAAACAATTCTGCGTATATCCTCGTCCCCAGAATTCCACAAATGCATATTTTTCCGAAAAATCAATTTCCTGATTCAAATATTCCAGAACAATTTTTCTCTGTTCTGCAGCCGTCTGAAGAAGATACTGCTCATATTTTTCGGATACAGAAAAAGCCTCTCTAATTTTTTTGAGTTCTGGACGTGTAATTATTTTCTTTTCTTTTAAATAAGCCAATTCAGGAAACATACTCTCAAATGTTTCTGAAGTCATGCTAGCCGCTTCCAACAATTTATCATACTCTTCTATATCAACAAAATTTCCAAATTCACTGAAAAATTCTTCATCTATTTCATAGATTTGAGAAGGAATTCTCCAAGCTTTTCTTGAACCATATATATATTTCGTTTTAATAGAAAGTTTTTTCTCTTTTATAATCGCATCGGCAATTCGTTTTAAATGATATCCATCGCGAGAAATAAAATACAAGCATTTTATGTTCTTTTCAATTGCATGACCAATCGCCCAATTTACATATGGAATCCAATACAAAGACACATAGGAATATGCATATACCTCTTCCATACTGTGTTCTTCCTGGCGAAACCTTGCAAACAAAGCCGCTATCTGATAAGAATCATACGTTGCAATAAATTCAGTTAGTTTCTTTTCATAAAAATCCAAAGCCGGTATTTCATGATTTACCGTTTCAATTCCAATGGAAGCTGGCACTTTTCCATCTGCGTTTTGATTATCTCCATAATGAATCCATTTTCCAAATCGATAATCTACTGTATGATATACATCGAAAAACAGTTCTTTTGTTGTCTTCTGTGTTCCATAATCACTTGAAAGGAACAGTGGAAGTTCACCTAAAATTGGATCCGCCTTGCTTAACAGCTTTTTTATAAATTCTTTTGGTAAATACATATCGCTGATTAAAACAACCGTTTCTCTTTGTGCGATCAAGTCTTTAACCTGTTGAATTTTCTCCGGATAAGCTATGGATGTCTCATACTCACATTCCAATTCCCATTTCTTCAACTGTTCCGTCTGCTCATCTGTCAAATTGTATAGTTCTTGGATTCTATCATAAATTAAATCAAATGTAATTTCTGTTCTTCTATCCTTCCGCAGAACCATGCTTTTTTTATAGTATTCACGTACATTTGATTCCGCCCATGGACGAATTTTATAGAAATTTTCCTTGATATATTTAGGATATTCTAATTTTGATTCTCTTATCTTATCTTGAACATGATAAAAAACACCGATTGGAAGCAGCGTACTTCTGCCAATCAATGTATCAAAAATATCAAAACTATATAAAGTAGGCAATTTCTTACTTTCATCCGGTTCAAACAAAAGTGCTGCATCTACAATTTTCTCCAGAGAATGCTCATCTGCATATCCCCAGAATTTTTTATAGATAAGTGCAATTTCTTCTGATTCATCCTCATCTGCTTTTGAGAATACTTCTAAAAATTCCTGAAAATTAGTACAGATCTTTCCGCACGTATTTTCCAAGTAATCCAATGCAAAATCTCTTAACGTATTTTCCTGACCATAGTCAAATATATATCTGGCAAAATGTTTCACTCCTCTTGCCAGCATATCATAGAAAATAGAAGAATAATCGACAATTGCAAGGTCAATCTGATCAAATATTTCATAAAAATCATTCGCATTGTCCCAAAACACTACTCTCGGACAATTTGCATATATTTTTTTAATATTTTGATATTGAAAATCATTCGCCATCAATGGATGCATTTTAAAGATCAGCAGGAAATTATTTTTCTCCAATACATCCACTAACTTTTCCATATCCGGAATCGCCTGTGAGAAGAAATTAGTAGCAGAAGCATCTCTGTAAGTCGGTGCGTAAACAGCTATCTTCGTATCCTCTGGCAGCTTTTTTTGTTTCAAAATATCATGATCATACGTCTTAATTTTTCCCGGATAAAAACAACACGGATATCCAGCTCGAATAATCTTGTCTTCAGCTAAATCACACTGCTTAATAAAATGTTTTTCCATAAGTGGAGAAGTCACTAAAAACAATTGATAATTTTGATAACAATCCATATTGATAATATGTTTTTTGATTATACGTTCATTCAAAAATCCATATGTAACACCTTTTTCAACTGTTTTGCATCCTACTCCATGCCATAAATTTAATACTGTGATTCCTTTAAGATAATCCTGAAAAATTTCCTTCTTTTGATTCACAACATAAACCCCTGCCTGCGAACCAATTTTTTCAGCCATTTTGGATTTAAACAGAAAAACCTGATATCCCAGTTTACGAATATAATCTCTCGCTTCTTCCGTATAGCAAAACCAATATGGAGTAATATCTTTCCTATAATTCACAATATACATGAAAAGCCATTTTGGATTCCCATCAAACACATTTCCTGCATTAAAAATCCATATTTTCTTATCTCTCATCCTCAAACTCCCTATACTAATGTTCTTTTAACATTAATAATGCTTTAAATAATTCCAAATCATCCTGCGTCGTAATTTTTATATTTTTGTCAGAACCCGCAGCAAAATGAAGTGTTTCTCCCAAATCTGTCATCATTGTATTTGTATATGATGAGCCATAAATACCAATTTTCTCCTCAAAAGCTCTTTTATATGACCGGAGCAATGTTCCATATTTATAAGCCTGCGGAGTTGAAACCCGTCTCAATGTTTCTCTCGGAATATACTGTTCCGTTGTTTCTTCATCTTTTTTTACAAAGATCTGTTCATTATACGGAAGGGAAGTTACTGCATTTCCATAAATTCCGCATTTTACAATCACATCGGACAGAACATTTTCATCAACTAATGGGCGGATTCCATCGTGAATTACCACGATATCATCCTCTTTGCATTCATTTTCAAGAGCAAACACACCATTTCGAATTGATTCCTGGCCAGTGCTTCCTCCACTTATAACCCACTTTAATTTCGATATATGATTTTGTCTGGCATATGCTTTCAGAATATCGTGCCATCCGTCTATACAGACAACCAGGATGCTATCAATCTGAGGATGCTTTTGAAATGCCTCTAGCGTATAGATAATCAAAGGTTTATCATTGACATTGATAAATTGCTTCGGTATCTCCTGATGCATTCTTTGTCCCGTACCGCCTGCTAAAATAATTGCTGTATTCATTTTCTATCTACCCTCTCCATCTTTAACTCATAAATTCTTCGTACTTTTCCAGAACTTCTTTTGTATTCCCGTACATCTTTATTTCTCCGTCATGCAGCCATAGTATTTCGTCACATAATCCATCCAGTGTCTTTGTATCATGCGACACCATGACAACCGTTCTATTTTCATCTGAGATCAGCTGTTTCATTTTGTTGTAACTTTTTTTCTTAAACCGGGCATCTCCTACACTTAGCACTTCGTCAATCAGCATAATATCTGTTTCCAAAATGGCTGTGATAGAAAATGCTAATTTCGAATACATACCGCTGGAATACGTTCTTACCGGTGCATCAATAAATTTTCCAAGTTCCGAAAACTCTATAATTTCTTCCATTCTCTCCCGAACTGCTTTCTCTGAAAATCCAAGAAGCATTCCTGATAAAATAATATTTTCACGCCCTGTTAATTCGCGTTGAAATCCCACGCCGATTGAAAGTAGCGAAACACTGTTTCCCTTTAAATCAATCGTACCGCTGTCTGGTGCAAAAATTCCTGCGATCGCATTCAGCATCGTTGATTTTCCACTGCCATTTTTTCCAACAATTCCTAAAATATTTCCTTTTCGTACATTAAATGAAACATGACGAATCGCCTGGAATTCGTCTACTTTGTTTCTTCTAAAATGTAGCAGACTTTTCTTGATTGAATACGACTTTAGTCCACGATAACTAATACATAAATCATTTATTTCGATTGCATTTTCCTTCATCTATATCACCTTCACGTAGCTATTTTCATTCTTATATATTTTCCGAATTCCTAAAACTGTCAGTACAATGCTAACAAGGAACCATGCCAACATTAATTTTCTATGCGGTATTTTCCCGTAAAGCAAAGCATTCCTCATACATTCCAGGAAAAATGCCATCGGATTATATTTCAACAGGAATTCTCCATACGGCGCTGGAATTCTTGTCCCAACATTATAGAAAATCCCCGTCAGATAAAATAGCATTCTTAATGCAATCATCACTACATTTGAAAGATCCTCAACAAAGACCCCGTAATGCAGCAGCCAGATGGAACATGCAAACGTAAATAACAATAATAAAAGTAAAGTCGGTATCGTATAAATCACCTTAAAGGTTAGCGGTACTCGATAAAAGATCATCATTAATATTACAATCCCAAAGGATATCATCATCTTAAATGAATTAACCCAAATCTTTGTCAGTACCAAAATATATTTTGGTAAATATACTTTTGATACAATTGGCTTATTTGTTTTTACAATTCTTACACTCTGATTGATCATCCGATTAAAAAAATCCCACATGGATAAACCAATAAAAATAAAAACTGGAAAATATGGTTCTTTTGCTTTAAAAACATATCCAAATATGAATGTATATATCAACATAAAGCAAATCGGATCCAGCACCCACCACAACCAGTTTAAATACGAATTAGCCACTTCTGATTTTAATTGAGCTTTCGCTGAAACTATCGAAAATCCAAAATATTTTTTTATATCCTTTTGAAATCGTTTTAATAACATTTAATTACCAACTTTCTCTAAAAACCAACTTCAGAATTCTTTGTGTTGCCTGTCCATCACAAGATGACATAAATTTATTTTTAAAATTTCTTATGGATGTCTTATCATAATGACTGCTATTTAAAATTTGTTCCAATATTTCCTGTTCTGTTCTACAAATCGGTCCCGGAATCAACTTATCATACTCATAAAAGAATCCCTGTTCATCGTAATATTGCTCTAAATCATATGCATAAAAAATGAGCGGTCGTTCAAAAAGAGAATATTCAAAAATAAGCGACGAATAATCTGTGATACACAGTTCCGACACACACATTAATTCATCAATCTCCATTTTGTGGCTCAAATCAAACACAAAATCTGAATATTCTTCCGGTATACTTAATCGTTCTTTGATGTGTGGATGTTGTTTTATTATGATAATATAATTATCTTGTAATTGTTTTTGTAATAAATTCCACGATAATAATTTAGGGCTTTTTGCATTTGACGGGTCTCCCCTAAACGTAGGCGCATATAAGATAATCTTTCGTTCAGAGCACCTCGGTACTATTCTTTCTAAGTGTTCATACGCATCTTTTCTAAATTTTAAGTCAAAAAAACGATCCGTCCGGCTAATTCCTGTTGAGATGATTTTATTTGCCGGAAGCCCACACGCCTCTTCATACGCCCATCTCACCTCTGGGCTGCTGATTGTCAGCCAGGTATTATAGGCATAATTAGAATATTTCTCTTTTCCGACATTCGGCACAGCCTTTCCAAATCTTTTAAATGCACCACACCCATGCCATAATTGTGTATAAATACTTTCTGTCCGCACAGATATACATGCATATAAATTCAAGGCATCCGATAAAAATATATATTTTGATGAAGCAGATTCAAAAACAAGCCTTGTAGATCTAAAAAAATATTTACATTTTTTATTTTCCTCTTTATGCAAATAAATTTCTTTTATTTTCAGCTTTTTATTTCCGTACAGTTTGTCTACCAGAGGATGAAAACTGACTCCCAGATTTGCTCCATTACTTTCAACTAATATAACTTTATTTTCATCAAACGAATTCCATTTTCCAACTTGGTAAATAAATGGAAACCATATTCTTAACAAGACATAATCTCGTATATCTTTCAACTTACTTTTTATTTCTGCGTTTCTACCTCCCCTCAAATTCATTTGCCCCCTTTAGCATATATTTATAAGCTTTATATGTTCCCAAATGTTCGCAAATATTTTTATGCCGAATACAGTATTGCAAGCACAATATTTTTACATATTTTTTTGAAATTGCAGCAAACAAGGCGCCTTTATCATAAAAATACTTTTCATTGTATTCCGAAAACCATGTTGACTCCCTATGATTCACATATCCTATTTTTTTAGGAGAAGCGTAAATTTTCATTTTCTTTTTAATGCAATCTGTCAAAAAAAGAGAATCTTCCCCAGATCCATATCGGCTTCCACCGCCAAACAAGAGAGAAAATGCAATATTATATTTCCAAAGACTGTCTCGTTTAATTGCGATACGGAATGTTCCATAGCGAAGATAATTATAAAAATGCACTCGGTGAAATTTGACATTCTGATATTCTGGTCTGTTTTTATTTGTACTTTCCACATTAAATAAAATTACATCTGCATCTGTATGTCTTTTAAACTCTTCTTGAATGACTTGAATATAATCGTCCTTATACTGCACATCATCATCTGCAAATAACACGATATCTCCAGAAGCTCTCATCCACGCCGCATTCCTGCTCCGTCCTACTCCACGTTCTGCAAAATTGTACCATTCGATTTTGTTTCCATTTTCAATCCACTCTTCTCTTGAAAAATCACTCCCCTGATTAATAATCAGAGCATCGCCTCTTAAATTCATTCTTTTTATTAAGCTTTTATCTGTCTGATTCATGGTTGAAACTAGCACCTGCAGCTTTGATTTTTTCTCTTCACGACCTTCCATCTTCCCTGCACTTCCTATACTTCCTCACTCCACATAAAACATAGTGTAAAAAACAATTCACTGCCTTTAATCTGCTAAATCCCAGATAACGGTACGTCTTCCATGTCATAAAAGCAGATTTCCATTTATTACCTGATTTTCCCTTTCCTGTAAGGCGATACTTCAACAACGGCTCATTCACTGCACAGGCATCACCGTATTTCTTCATGATTTTCATCCAGGTTATATAATCCTCATGAACCTCATCATGCATCATCGGAAACTCCAACATAATACGACGGGGCAAAAGGACCGAAGAACAATTAATCCAGTTTTGATATGCCATCATTTTATAAGTAATTCTTTCTTTTACTGGTATCACACACTTCAAGGATTCACCCGATTCACTTACCAGTTCTCTTGCCGTCGTACACAGAATGGCATTCGTCTCCTCTAATTTTTTTAATTGTTTTTTTAATTTATCGGGTTCCCACCAATCATCTGCATCCAGAAAAGCGATCCACTCTCCTGCCGCGTTTCGTACTCCATAATTTCTGCTTTCTGCTGCCCCTCTATTTACTTTGTTTCTGAAATACCGCACATCCGGGATACTGTTTACATATTCTTGTGCGATCTCCTGTGTTCGATCCGTCGAAGCATCATCAACAATCAGAATTTCTATATTTTTGATGGATTTTCTTTGCAGTAACGCAGATTCAATCGCCTGATGCAGGTGTTTTTCTCCGTTATATACCGGTATAACAACGGATATAATTATCTTTCCATCTGCCTCATTTTCGCTGTATTTATCCCTGCTTTCCATGCTCTAAAACCCCTTCTGTACTTTCTTTCAGCATCATAATTTTAGGCGTCATCAGAAGCAGTTTTAAATCCAGCCAGAACGAATAATTCCGTATATAAGTCAAATCCAGCTTTAATTTATCGTATGGGACTGTGTTATATTTTCCGTATATCTGTGCATACCCCGTCAACCCTGCTTTCATCTTCAGCCGATAGCAAAACTCCGGTATCTCCCTCTCTATCTCTGCTGCCAGTTCGGGACGTTCCGGACGCGGACCGACCAGGCTCATCTCGCCTTTCCAGATGTTTAAAAGCTGTGGCAGCTCATCCAGGCGGGTTCTCCGCAGGAAATGTCCTATCGGCAGGATACGGTCATCGTTTTCAGACGCCAGTCT